>JBHHWH010000041.1:0-20926 GCA_046756405.1 Acidimicrobiia bacterium
CCTGGAGGCCGGTGGAGCCCTCTTGAAGATTGGCGTCCTGGTAAGCGGGGACATAGCAGTGCGGGCTGCCCACTCCCTCGCCGCCCATCCCACCGTCAACGAGGTGGTGGTGGTAGGGCCGGCGAAGAGTAAGAACTTCAAGGTCGTCTCCAACCCTGAGGGCTGCGACTACCTAGTCGGATCTGGTGCCGGAGCTCCGGCGCGGGCCCGTCGCTACCAGCTACCCCTCCTCTGGGACGGCGAGCGTCCCGAGGAGGGGGTGGCCGTCTGGGGTGGCAGTCCCCAGGGTTTAGCCCTTGCCCTGGCCAGTCGCGAGTCGGACCCACGGTTGGTCGCCGTAGCCCATCCGTCCTTCGCTAGCGGCTCCGACACGCGGGCTCGCTTTCCACGGCTGCTGGGGACCCTGCCGGTCGCCGACGCCACTTACGGGGGAAGAAGGCTGTTTGTTGCCCAATCTCCGAACCCCTTCGCTGCCTGCTTAACAGTCTCTCCTCAACGGAGCGTCACCATCATCGACGATGGCGCTTTCCTGGCGGGGATCGCCCTGGCCGCCACGGTTGACCTAGAGGACAGGGCTCCCACCGCGGTCTGGGGTGAGGCACTTGACTATCTGCGCGCCGCCACTGCCATGGGCCTGGTCATGGCCGAAGAGGGTTGACGCCCCGTTCCTTTTTTCGCAAAAGCCCATATCCGGGCCCTGGTACATTAGGAACGCGGGATGGGGGGGCTTTCCTCGGTGGGGATGTCGGCGTGGTCGGCGGGGGGTGTGATCGCGCCGTTGTTGCGGTAGTCGGCAGGGGGGTGCAACACCGTCGCAGCAGGCGGAACCACGGGGTTGAGGGTCTCCTCCAACACGACCACTTCCAGACCACCTACTACATCGCTTACCAGGTTGTACATCACCGCGAAAACCACCGAGATCGCGGTAGTTATCACCCACCACACCACCGAGGAGAAGATGACGAAGCGCAAAAACTGCTCCGTGTTGGCGAAGGGGCGGCTGCCCTCCTCGAGAAGGGTGATCTCCACCAGAAAGTCGGTGAGACGGTCGGGGATGCCCGCCCGCTCTAGGACTGACCAGAAGATGACCATGCCCAGGACCACCCCAAGCGCGACGACACCCCAGATGAGGGCCGACACCTTGAGGACGGTCCAGGGGTCGATCTTGCGGATTATGCGTCTAACGCGGCGAACGGTGGCCATGTGGGGCTCCTGGTGAGAGAGAAGTCTACGGGAAGTGGCCTCTAGTCCAACGTCAGTCGGCCTAGTTCAGGTTCCTCAGCGCTGGGCCTCTGAGACCACTGTCATCGCGGTGAGCTGGTTTCCCTCGCCCACATCGATGACTCTCACCCCCGTCGAATCCCGCTTCTGGCGACTGATCCTTCCCACCGGAGTTCGCATGGCCACTCCCGCCGAGGAGATGAGGAACACCTCGTCCTCCTTCTTTACCGCGGCTGCGGCGACGAGAGGCCCCCGAACCCGGGTGATCTTGAAGGCCTTGACACCGATACCGCCCCGGGCCTGACGGCGGAACTCGGTCATGGCGGTTCGCTTCCCGTAGCCTCCCGCCGTAACGAGGAGTACTTCTCCCCCATTTACGTCCGATACCGCAGCCACGACCTCGTCGCCATCGCGAAGTCTTATCCCCCGCACGCCCCGGGTGTCCCTCCCCATGGCCCGTAGGTCGGACTCGGCAAAGCGAATCCCCATTCCGTTCCTGGTGAAGATCAGGATGTCGTTCTCACCGTTGGACGGGCGCACCGAGACAAGTTCGTCGTCCTCGGCGAGACGTATGGCGATCAGGGTCTGGTTCCGAGACTCGTACTCTTTCAACTCGGTCTTCTTGGCCTGGCCCTTCTTGGTAACCATGACCAGGTAGCGGGCGGTCTCGTAGTCCCGGGTGTCCACGATGGCCTGGATGGTCTCATCGGGGCCGAGGGGAAGCACCGACTGGGCGAGGACGCCCTTGGCGGTACGGGACTGCCGCGGGATGGCATGGGCCTTGATCCGGTGCACAACACCCTTGTTGGTGAAGAACAAGAGGTAGGCGTGGGCCGTGGTGTGTACCAGGTAGCGGATGACGTCACCCCCCGGAACCTCGGCGGCCTTCACCCCCCGGCCGCCCCGGCCTTGGCTCCTGTAAGTGGAGGCCGGGACCGACTTCAGGTAGCCCGCCTGGGATACGGTGATGATCAGTTCGTCGTCGGCGATGAGATCCTCGAGCGAGAGTTCGCCTTCGTCGGGGACGATCCTGCTCCGTCGTTCGTCGGCGAACTCCTCTTTGATGGAGACCAGTTCGTCCTTGATGATCTTCCAGCGTTTCTTGGGATCGGCCAGTATCCCCTCCAACTCAGCGATGGTGTCACGAAGGGCCGCCAGCTCAGTGCGTAGCTTGTCCACCTCCAGGGCGGTGAGCCGGCGTAGGGGCATGTCGAGGATGGCGTTGGCCTGGATCTCGGAGAGTTCGAATCTCTCAACCAGATTGCGACGGGCGTTGGAGGTGTCAGCCGAGCCGCGGATGATCTTGATCACCTCGTCGATGTTGTCAACAGCGACGATCAGGCCTTCAAGGATGTGGGCACGGGCCTGGGCCTGGTCGAGACGGAACTGGGTGCGCCGCTCGATGACCTCCATCTGGTGGTCCAGGTAGTAACCGATCATGTCGGCCAGGTTCAGGGTTCGGGGAACTCCGTCGACTAAGGCAACGACGTTGTACCCGAAGCTGTCCTGGAGGGGAGTGTTCTTGTAGAGCTGGTTGAGTACCACCTGGGGCACGGCATCACGCTTCAGCTCGATCACCAGCCTGGTGCCCACCCGGTCGGAGGACTCATTGCGTACCTCGGCGATGCCGTTTATCCGCTTCTTATCCACCAAATCCTTGATCTTGGCGATGACCCGCTCGATGGACACCTGGTAGGGCAGCTCGGTGACCACAATGGCCGTGCGCCCCTTGCGTACCTCCTGAACGTCGCAGACCGCCCGGATCTTCACCGATCCCCGGCCGGTGCTGAGCGCATCTTTGATGCCGGCGTTGCCCACGAGGAACCCCCCTGTGGGGAAGTCCGGACCCTTGACGAACTCCATGAGCTCCTCGACCGTGGCGTCGGGATGGTCAATGGCGTAGACGGTGGCGTCGATCACTTCACCGAGGTTGTGGGGCGGGATGTTGGTGGCCATCCCAACAGCAATACCCTGGGCCCCGTTCACCAGCAGGTTGGGGAAGCGAGCAGGCAGAACCGCCGGCTCTTGAAGCTCACCCGAGTAGTTGTCGACGAAGTCGACGGTGTTCTCGTTGATCCCGTCCAGGAGACGTATCGCCAGTTTGGTGAGACGGGCTTCGGTGTAGCGGGCCGCTCCGGGCGGGTCATCGATGGTGCCGAAGTTCCCCTGCGGATCGATGAGGAGATGCCTCATCGAGAAGTCCTGGCCCATGCGCACTAGGGCGTCGTAGATAGCCTGGTCGCCGTGGGGGTGGTAGTTCCCCATCACGTCACCCACCACCTTGGAGCACTTCCTGTGGGCAGAACCCGGCCCGATGTTGTTCTCGAACATCGAGTAGATGATCCGCCTCTGCACCGGCTTCAACCCGTCTCTCACATCGGGGAGAGCACGGGAGACGATCACCGACATGGCGTAGTCGATGAAGCTGGCCTCCATCTCGTCGGTGATCTCGACTTCGGGGAGGTGCTCGGTGGTGCGGTCCTGGTCGGTCATTGGATCAGATGTCGAGGAATCGGACGTCGTCGGCGTTTTCCTGGATGAAGAGTTTCCGGGAGGCGACGTCGCCACCCATGAGGGTCTCGAATACCTCTTCTGCCCGGGCAGCGTCTTCCATCTGCACCTTCATGAGGGTGCGAGTCTCGGGGTTCATGGTGGTTTCCCATAGCTCCTTGGCGTTCATCTCACCAAGTCCCTTGAACCGGGTTGGCTTGACCTTGGGGTGGTCCCTCTTGAAAGACTCCAGCTCTTCGTCGTCCTTGAGGTAGTGGACTTTCGAGCCCAGCTTCACCCTGTAGAGCGGCGGCTGGGCCACGTAGATGAACCCTGCCTCGATGAGTGGTCGCATGTGGCGGAAGAAGAGTGTGAGTAACAGTGTGCGGATGTGAGCCCCGTCCACGTCGGCATCGGCGAGGAGGATCACCTTGTGATAACGCGCCTTCGCCAGCTCGAAGTCGTCGCCGATGCCGGTCCCCATAGCAGTGATGATGTCCTGGATCTCGCTGTTCTGAAGCGCCTTGGCAAGGCGAGCCTTCTCCACGTTGAGGATCTTCCCCCGGATGGGGAGGATCGCCTGGGTCTCCGAGTCCCGGGCCGCCTTGGCGGGCCCGGCTGCTGACTTGCCTTCGACGATGAACAGCTCCGACTCTCCGGGATCGCGGCTGGAACAGTCAGCCAGCTTGTCGGGCAGCCCCCCGGATTCAAGACCGGACTTCCGGCGAGTCAGCTCCCGAGCCTTACGTGCTGCCTCTCTTGCTTTGGCGGCGTTGATGCACTTCTCGACGATGCGGCGTGCCTCCGGTGAGTACTTCTCCAACCACTCCGGAAGTTTCCGGTTGAGCGTCTTCTCCACGTAGGAGCGGATCTCGGTGTTACCCAGTTTCGTCTTGGTCTGACCTTCGAATTGGGGCTCCTTCACCCGCACCGACACCACCGCGGTGAGGCCCTCCCTGACGTCCTCTCCGGTCAGGTTCGGGTCCTTCTCCTTCAACAGGTTCTTCGACCTGGCGAAGTCATTGATGGACTTGGTCAGGGCCTTCCGAAACCCTTCCTCATGGGTTCCTCCTTCGTGGGTGTTGATGTTGTTGGCGAAGGACAAGATGGTCTCTGTGTAGGAGGAGGTCCACTGCATCGCCACTTCGAGTTCGGAATCCTCCCCCTTGTCGGCAATGTCGATGATGTGGGGGTGAAGGGGGTCTCGCTTCGTGTTGAGGTGCTTGACGAAGTCCACCAGGCCGCCCTTGTAGTGGAAGGTCTCGGTGCGGGGTTCGTCGCCCCTCTCGTCAATGAGGGTGATCTGGAGGCCTCGGTTGAGGAAGGCGGTCTCTCGAAGCCGGGCGGCGACTACGTCATAGCCGAACTCCCTCGTCTCGGTGAACACCTCGGGTGAGGGCCAGAACCGGATCGTGGTTCCGCTCTTCTTCACCTTGCGAAGCTTCTTCGGCTCCTTCGTCTTGGGTCTGCCGTCTTTGAACTCCTGAAACCACAGGTATCCGTCGCGTCGGACCTCTGCCTCCAGTCGGGTAGCCAGGGCGTTGACCACAGACACGCCGACACCGTGAAGCCCGCCCGACACCGTGTAGGCACCCTGTCCGAACTTGCCGCCGGCGTGGAGGGTGGTCAGAACCGTGGTCAGAGCAGAGCGCTTGGTCTTCTGATGCCGGCCTACGGGGATGCCCCGGCCGTCGTCGCTGACCTCCACTCCCCCGTCGGCGAGGAGGGTCACCGCGATGCGGCTGCAGTAACCTGCCATCGCCTCGTCCACCGCGTTGTCGACCACCTCCCAGATCAGGTGGTGAAGCCCTCGAGGTCCGGTGGTGCCGATGTACATGCCTGGCCGGCGACGAACCGCCTCGAGACCCTCGAGGACCGTGATATCCCTGGCTTCATAACTGTCGCGTGTGGCCGTCACGATCCTCCTAATCGGCGTCTGAGACGGGGGCCTGGCAGTGGTTTAGCCGCCCTCGTGGCGGCAACTTTCATGAATGTCATTCTACTGCTGATACCGCCCCAAAACGAATCCATTCCACCCCCTGAACAGCCTCAACGCCGCTCTGGCGGGACCACCTCGATGGCCTCAATAGTCCCCTCGCCCAAGGCGCGTCGGAGAGCCTCCGCCAACTGCCCTGCCTGGTACTTCAACAGCGCCACGGCTGAGGGACTGAAGGCTTCCACAACCAAGGTCTTTCCTCGTATGAATATGGGACGGGATCGCTCCGTCCACGGGCTGCCCGCCACCTCTTCCCAGCTCTCCATGACCTTGGCCATGAGGGCGGGGCTCTCCACCCCTAGCCGGGCGAAGACCTGGTCTAGCGCCGACCCTAAATCGTCGAAGTCCTCTCCTCTCACTCCACGACCTTTCCTCCACCCACTCGCCAGAGTTTGCCTCTGACGGGCAGGTCTTCGACACGAGCCGATGTGACCAGGGTCTGGGTATCTCCGGGAAGTGCCCTAGACAGGGCCGCTGCTCGTCTCTCATCCAGCTCCGAGAAGACGTCGTCCAGCAACAGCAGCGGCGATTCCCCGGTGGCGTCTCTCACCAACCGGTGCCACGCCAGACGAGCGGCCAGCGCTATAGATCTCTGCTCACCCTGGGAGGCATGGTGGCGAGCGTCGTGGCCATCAAGCAAGAAACTGGGTTCGTCCCGATGGGGTCCTAGGGTCGTCACCCTTCGTTCATAGTCCGTTGGGCGTGCGACTTCTAGGGCTTCGACCAGAATCTTCGTCAGGCTCGCCGCCGACTCCACTCCCAAGGGGCCCTCGGACCACGAGGGAAGATAGTTCAGCGCAACCCTCTCGTCGTCTTCGGCTATCTCTTCATACGCTTGATCGATCTCCGGTCCCAATAGCTGGAGCACCCTTCCTCGACGGGCCAGTACCCGGCCCCCGGCCTGGGCAAGTCGGGCGTCCCAAACGTCGAGAGTCGGGTCATCCCGCTGCCCTTGTCGGAGAAAGGCGTTGCGCTGCCTCAAGGCACGGGCCAGCTCGGCCTGATCCGAATGGGCTCCCGGCCACAGTTGCACGGCTAGGTCATCGAGGAAATCCCGGCGATACGCCGGGCCTCGCTTCACCAGGTCCAGATCGTCGGGGAGAAACCACACCGACCTCAACACCCCTAGTAGCTGGCCACTGCGCCTCAGGGGAGACTTATCGAGTTGCGCCCGTCTTCCCCCGCTCCTTCTCACCTCGACCTCAATGAGGCGCTCCCCCTCGCCGCGGTGTACCCCGGAACGCAGCACTGCCGACTCCTCACCGTCGGTGATCATCTCCGCGTCCCTCGCACCGCGAAAGGACTTCAAGCTCCCGAGGAACGCTATCGCCTCAAGGAGGTTGGTTTTGCCTGACCCGTTATCTCCCACAAGGACGTTGACTTCCGGGTCCGGGTTCCACTCCAGCGTCGGATATGACCGAAAGTCAACCAGTGACAGCCAGGCGACTCGCATTCACACCCGAACGGGCATCAACAGATACAGATAGTCCGAGTCCACACCGCTATCGAGCACCGCCGGTTTGAAAGAGTCCAGTACCTGGATCCGCACCTTGTCAGTGCCCAAAGCCAGTACTCCGTCCTGGAGATATCGCGGGTTGAAGGCGATCGACACCTCTTCCTCGGTGCCCTGGAACTCCCCGACAAGGTGTTCGGTCTCTCCCCCCACGTCCTGTCGCGTCACCGTCACCTCGACGCCGCCTTCTCTAAGTTTCATCCTCACTGGGATGTGGTCCTCTGCGACCAGCGTCACTCTTCCCAGCGCGTCGAGAATCTCCTCCTTGTCCAGGATCACCTGGTTGGGGTAGCTGTCGGGGAGCAAGGACTGATACTTCGGAAACGTACCGTCTATCAGCCTCAATTGCAGCACCCCCCGCTCTGAGGCGAACACTGCTTCCCGGTCCCTCAGTTGGGCCGTGATCGTCGGTGCTCCAATCGTTTTGGTGAGTTCCCGCAGTCCCCTAGCCGGCACTAGCCCTGTCCCAGCTAACCCCACTCCCGGTAGGTCCCGTTTCGCCAGTCGATAGGAATCCGTCGCTACCAAACGAAGTCCTTCGTCTATCGGTTCGAACAACACACCCGTCAAAATGGGTCTTGCTCCATCCCCCGACGCCGCCACTGTCACCTGAGAGACGGCCTCCCCGAGCAGCTCACCGTCGACCTCCACACCCTCAACCGGCACCTCCTCCTGAGTGGGGAAATCGTCTACGACTAACGGTCGCAGTGTGAACCGGGGCCCGTTGCCTTCGATCGTCACCTCATGCTCGTCGGCGTCGATAGTCACTTGACCAACTGGCATCTTGCGCACCGCCTCAGTCATCAGCCTGCCCGGGATGACAGCCCGACCCTCCTCGATCACCTCGACCTCTGCCTGGGTGCGAACAGTGACGTCGAGGTCCGTCCCGGTGACCCTCAGAGTGTTGCCGACGGCTTCGCAAAGGAGGCCCTGGAGGGCAGGCAGCGCGGCCCTTGTTCCCACCGCACGGTTGGCACGGCTCAGCACATCAGCTAAGTCATCTCGCTGGGCGCGGATTCTCACAGGTGTCGGTCCCTTCTTCTGCTATTGATTTTCATTGTTAGAGGTTATTAGTCGTAGTAGGGGGCTGTGCAATTGTGGATAGGGCGTGTTTTGCCTGGGAGCAGTTGACGATATCGCGGTGCACAGGGGTGTGGACATCGCGCGAACAAGGTGTCTTCACTGGGGATAAGTTCATGGGGGTGAGGAAACACCACCACCTTTCCTCAGCTCCTGTGTGAGTTGGTTGACCCGATCGAAGACAGCTCGATCAGAGCGGAGGATCCGTTTCACCTTCTCTACCGAGTGGAGGACTGTCGTGTGGTCCCGGTTGAACTGGGCGCCGATCTTGGGAAGGGAGAGGTCGGTGAGCTCACGGCACAAGTACATAGCTACCTGGCGACAGAGGACCAAGGGCTGGCGCCGGCTGGAGCTGAGGACGTCATCGATGGAGAAGCCGAAGGCCTGAGCGGTGGTGCGGATGATAGTGTCTGGTCCGAGGGGGACAGGCTCGTCGGTCGCCACAATGTCCTGGAGTACATGCTCGGCAGTCTCCAGATCGATGTCGCGCCGGTTTAACGCCGACCAGGCGGTGACCCGCGTCAGGGCCCCTTCCAACTCTCGGATGTTGTCTGAGACCAAAGCCGCGATGTACTCGAGTACCGGCAGAGGTATGGGCCGGGGGGCAAACTCGGCGTTGCGTTTGAGAATAGCGAGTCGGGTTTCTACATCAGGAGGTTGAATGTCAGTGAGGAGACCCCACTCGAACCTGGAACGGAGCCGGTCTTCGAGGGAGGAGAGGTTACGGGGATGCCGGTCGGAACTGATCACCATCTGCTTGCCAGCCTCGTAAAGGGCATTGAAGGTATGGAAGAACTCTTCGAGTATCTGCTCCTTGCCCTCGAAGAACTGAACGTCGTCTAAGAGGAGGATGTCCACTCCTCGGTAGCGCTGCTTGAAGTCGTCGGGCCGCTTACGCCGAATGGAATCGATGAAGTCGTTGAGAAAGTTCTCCGATGAGACGTAGCGGACAACGAGCTTGGGATACATCTCCAGGGCCTGATGGCCGACGGCGTTGAGCAAGTGCGTCTTCCCGAGACCTGCGCCGCCGTAGATGAAGAGGGGGTTGTAGTGGGCGCCCGGTTGTTCGGCCACGGCCATGGCTGCAGCCCATGCGAACCGGTTCGACTGGCCCACAACAAAGCTCTCAAAGCGATATCGGGAGATGAGATTGGTGGAGGGGGTGTGGGGCACAGGTGCCGGGGCCGGTTCTCCAAGGGGCAGAGGCTGTTCTGGCGCGAGCTGGTCACTGACGCGATACCCGGGGCTTTCATTGCGGCCGAAGACGGTTTGGTAAGCATCCGCGACCAAGTCGCCATGTTTGTCGCGTACCCAACGCAGGTGAAACTCCGTAGGAGCGACAAGGATGAGTTGGTCTCCATCGAAGTCGGGCTCCAACGGTGAAAGCCAGGTCTCCCAGTTGCTTTTAGATACCGATGACCTAAGGGCCTGTCGAAACTCCGCCCAGCGGTCTGTTGCTCTCTCTTGGGTCAAGGCTCTCCTCCCATGGGGCGAAGTTGTCCACAGAACGTTCCACATCTGTGGAAACGCCTGTGCACATCCTCCCGAGGAACTCTTCATTGTTCATCCCTCGGGAGCGGCCTGCCGTTCAGCGGTGGCAGGGGAAGTGGCCGCGTTCCCAAGGTTGAGTGTTCGGGGAGTATCGGAAACTGACCACCGCTAGTCAAGACCGCGAGAAACGACGCTGTGGAAGACCGGCCCAACTTCTTTCCACAATAAAAGCCCAGGGTGAAGGGCATATTTCCAGAGCCTGGAAGGCCCTGGATCGGCTCCTACGCCGCCAAACCCGAGCTTTCTTCTTTTCGCGACCTAGGGCGATTCTTCGCGTCCCGCCGACCGAGGGGTCCCGAAGCGACTTTGACTAGCAGTACAGCCCTTCTTAACCTGAACCTGCCCCTCTATCCCCTCTCTCCAGGTCATACCTATGAAAAGGACGTATCAACCCAAGGTTCGCCGCCGGAAGCGCCGTCACGGATTCCGGCACCGTATGCAAACCCGTGCCGGGCGGGCCATCCTCAAGGCCAGACGCCAGAAGGGCCGCAAGCGTCTCGCTGCGTGAGGTTCAAAGCCTCCGTAGCCCCCAGGACTTCCGTAGAGTCCTAAGGAACGGGACCAGGCACCAGCGGGGCGCCCTCGTTCTGATCAGGTTGCCAGGCCGGTCGGGACCGCCGCGCTTGGGGCTGGTGGTCTCCAAGGGAGCCGGGAATGCCGTGACCCGCAACCGCATCAAACGCCGGCTGCGTCACGCTGCCAGGGAATTGGATATGGAAACAGGGACGGATTACGTGATCATCGCCAGGAGAGAAGTTGCCGAGGTGTCCTTCGACAAGATCCTTCGTTGGCTCGATGCAGCCCTTCGCGAGGCCCGAAATGCCTAGGTGGCTGCGCCCCAAGGCAGGGCTGGTGGGAGCAATCAGGATTTACCAGAAATTGGTAAGCCCTCGATTGGGGACCAACTGTCGCTATCGCCCCACCTGCTCCAGCTACGCCGCGGAGGCCATCAGCAGGTTTGGGGTGCTGAGGGGCGGCTGGATGGGAATGCGCCGGGTGGCGCGCTGCCATCCCTTTCACGAGGGCGGGTGGGATCCAGTGCCGGACAGCGGGGAGGGGGTCTGATGTTCGATGCCTTGATTCGCGTGCTCGGTAGCGGGCTGGCCTTTTTCTTTGACCTGCTCCACTCCGTCTTCGGGACGGGCTGGTCCTTTGGCCTCTCCATCATCTTGCTGACGATCCTGATCAACCTCCTCGTCTTTCCTCTCACCCTCAAGCAGACCCGGGCCACCCGGGCCTTTACCGAGATTCAGCCACAGATAAAGAAGATCCAGGCGGAGTACAAAGACGACCCGCAGGAAATGCAGCGCCGCCTTATGGAGGTGCAAAAGGAGGCAGGGGCCAGTCCCGGCGGGTGTCTTCTCCCCCTCCTCATTCAGATGCCCATCTGGTTTGCTTTGTTCCGGCTGCTGCGAAGCCCGTCGGAATTCATCGATCCGAACACCGGTTTGGCGGCTGCCCTTACCCAGGGCGGCAACCGTTTCCTGGGGATGGCCCTGGACGAGTCGCCGGCGATGGCCCTGGCCAACGGCCTGATTCACGCCCTTCCCTACCTGGCCATGATCGTGCTCATGGTGGCAACCCAGTATGTGCAACAGTGGCACGCCACTTCCGGTCAGACCCAACCGGACCAGAAAGGGGCAGGTGCCCAGCAGGCGGTGACCAAGATCATGCCGTTGTTCATCGGGTTCATCTCCTGGAACTTCCCCGCCGGCCTGGTGCTCTACTGGGCTACGTCGAACCTGTTTCGGTTGGGGCAGCAGGCGCTGATCTTCAAGATCGACGGGCGGCCCGCTGCAGTACCGGCCCAGGAGAAGCGGGACAAGCGGGGCGAAACAGCTGACCAGGGGGAGGATCGACCCAAACCGCAGCCGGGGTCCGCCAGGAAGCGGCGTAGGCGGAAGAGGAGGTAACGAGTGGGATATGTAGAGATCGAAGTTCGAGCCAAGACAGTAGATCTGGCCGTAGAGGCCGCGATGCAAGAGTTAGGAGTGGACAACCCCGACCAGCTGGCGGTGGAAGTCGTCCAGGAGCCGGTGCGGGGATTTCTCGGCATAGGTGGACAAGACGCGGTGGTGCGTGTCAAACGCCGCGAGGGACGACGACGCAAACGAAACCGCCGGAAGAGTTCGGCCAAGAAGCCCGCTGCCACCCGAAGTAGAGGGAATCAGCGGCGCGAGCCGGAGAAACCGGCTAAGAATGGCGGTGACCGCCGGGCCAGGCCAGCCCCGCAGAAACAGAAGACTCCCAAGAGGACGGAGAGACCGGTGTCCGACGACCGACCCGATGCAGAGATTGAAGAGCAGGCCGCAGTGGTAAAGGAGTTCCTTTCCGGGCTGGTCAGCGCCTACGGGCTGGAGGGCTCGGCGGAGGTGACCTGGGAGGACGAGGTGATCGTTGCCGATGTCTCCGGGGAGCAGACCGAAGCCCTGGTGGGTCCGCGGGGTACCACATTGACTGCCATCCACGAACTGGCCCGAACGGTTCTGCAGCGGCACACCCGGGAGCCGTCGCGGCTTAGGTTGGATATAGCCGGCTACGCCCAGCGTCGCCGTCAGGCCCTCACCATCTACGCCGAGCAGCTAATCGAGCAACTCATGGAGGAGGGCGGGGAGATCATGTTGGAGCCGATGAGCGCCTCGGATCGAAAGGTGATCCACGATGTGGCCGCGGCCCACGAGGGGGTCACCTCCTACTCGGAGGGAGAATCCCCTCGACGCTATGTAGTGCTCTCCCGTCTAGAGACCGGGACCTCTACCGGAAGCGGGTCCGAAGAGGAATAACACTTCCCCAGTCAATCGGGTAGCCCGGGCAGTTTGCCCGGGCTATTTTGGTTTCACGTGAAACACTGGGACATGTGGAGGCGAGCCGCCGAGTATGGCAAGAGAAGCCTCGGTGGTGGGCAGCTCGAGGCCCTGGAGCAGTATGTGACCTGGCTGAAAGAGGAGGCTATCCCCGCCGGGGCGGTGGGACCCAGAGAAGAGAAGCGACTGGTCGGAAGGCATGTCGGGGATTCCTTGCTCTTCGCCGCTCCCTTGTCCGATCCGGTGAGGGAGATACGGGACTTGGGGTCCGGAGCGGGACTTCCCGGGATTCCGTTGGCGATCTTGATGCCAGAGACGTGCATCGTTCTGGTGGAGCGCAGTGGGCGAAGGGCCCATCTTCTCCGTCGGGCGGTCCGTGTGCTCGATCTCAGCAATGTAGAGGTGTGGGAGGAGGATGTTGCCCGGCTCAAGGAGAGGACGCCGGTTCTCGTCTCGCGGGCGACCCTTACCCCAGATAAGGGTGCTGCCGCGGCGGAAAAACTGCTTCAACCAGGGGGAATAGCCGTCTGGGGTGGTTCATGGGTGGAAGAGCCCCACTTTCCGGGGTGGGAGGCGGTGGAAATACCCGAGGAGGTCCTTGACCGTAGGGTCTGGCTACTTATCATGCGCCCTCAATGACCGAAGCACTAGTGGTCGCCCTGGCCAACCAGAAGGGCGGTGTGGGCAAGTCCACCACAGCCATCAATCTGGCGGCCGCCCTAGCCTTTCAGGGTCAACGGGTGCTGCTCATCGACCTCGACCCTCAAGGGAACGCTACCAGCGGCCTAGGGGTGGAGAGGGGGGCTATAGGTGTCTCCATCTACGACGTGCTCCTCAAGGAAGCTGATCTGGAGGACGCCCTGGAGCCTACTTCGGTGCGTAACCTGTTTCTGGTTCCCGCCACCATCGACCTCGCCGGGGCCGAAATCGAATTGGTGGCCCAGTTCTCCCGGGAGACCAGGCTCCGGGCTGCCCTATCGTCCCTGGACAGCAGATTCGACATCATTCTGGTCGACTGCCCACCCTCCCTGGGCCTGCTTACGGTCAACGCCCTGACCGCCGCCAACGAGGTGCTGATCCCCATTCAATGCGAGTACTACGCCCTGGAGGGCCTCAGCCAGCTCCTGACCAACGTGGAGCTGGTTTCTTCCAACCTCAACGCCGATCTCCAGGTCGGTGGGGTGGTGCTGACCATGTACGACGGGCGCACCAGGCTATCCAAGGAGGTGGCCGAGCAAGTAAGGGACTTCTTTGGTGAGGCCGCCTACCGCACGCCGATACCCCGCTCGGTCCGGCTCTCCGAGGCCCCCTCCTACGGCGAACCAATCGAAGCCTTCGATCCGATGAGCAGGGGCGCCATCGCCTATCGACAGCTCGGCCGCGAGTTCATCCAACGACACCAACTGGCCAACGAGGAGGAGGAATAGAAGATGCCAGCGCGGAAGGCCGGTTTAGGACGGGGACTGGACGCTCTGATCCCCACCGAGGCTCCCAAAGAGGAGAGGGAGTTCGTACGAGTTGCGGTGGACGAGATTCAGCCCAACCCGGAGCAGCCACGGAGCCGCTTCGATGATGAGTCCCTCGGTGAGTTGACTGCTTCCATCGAAGAAGTGGGGGTCCTGCAGCCGGTTGTGGTCCGGCGGAGCGAACAGGGGTACGTGTTGGTGGCCGGGGAGCGACGATGGCGGGCTGCCAAGAAGGCGGGGCTGGACTCCATCCCGGCGGTGGTGCGGGAGAGCAGCGGAGACTCGGCGCTGGTCGAGGCGCTGATAGAAAACGTTCAACGTCAGGACCTCACTCCCCTCGAGGAGGCTCACGCCTACAAACAGCTCCTGGAAGAATATGGAATGACCCAGGAGAGCGTGGCCCGCCGGGTGGGTAAGTCCCGACCTGCCGTGTCCAACACCCTGCGGCTCCTACAGCTCCCAGGAGCGATCCAAGCGATGGTGGACTCAGGGGCCCTGAGTGCTGGCCACGCCCGTGCACTGCTCGGGCTCGAGGACGAGCGGTTCGCCCTGTACCTGGCGGAGAGAGCGGTGGCTGAGGGTTGGAGCGTTCGCCAGATCGAAGACGCCGCAAAGGAGCGGAAGCCTCAGAAGAAGGCCCGAACACGGGTTACCGAAATCCGTCCCGTGGAGATAGTGGAGCTGGAGAAGCGGCTCACCGACCACATCGGAGCCAAGGTGAAGATCAACTATCGCAACCAGAAGGGGAAGATCGAGATCCGCTTCGGATCGGTGGCAGAGCTGGAGCGGATCTACCGCGTCATCTCGTGACAGCGGCGAGGGCGAAAAACCGGCCTAAACCCCTGGCGACGCCGCGGCCGATCTCATGATCGAGTCGGCGCCTTGAAACCACCGCCGCCGGGGCGCGGGTCTCTTTGAGTATTGCCGCCGCTCTGCCTACCACCTCACCACCAACGGTATCGGCAAGGGCTCGGGCGAGCTGTTCCCCTGCCGCAGAGCTGGAATATTCCGAAGCAAAGTAAAAGACCTGATCGAGTCCCTCCTGGTCGAGACGGAAGGCGACTATCAAGTCGGCGCCCACCCGATTGGCGCGGCGGGCTCGGACCCGCTCGGGAAGTTCCACGTCCTGACTTCGTGACATCATGGGGAGGCCACCCTCGGCCTGGATGGCGAGGCTGGCGGCCATCGCTGCTTCCCACGCTTGGCGTGCCTCTTGCGGGTCGCGACATCCCGCATCCAAGAAGATGTGGGCTCCAGCCATGGTCGAGGGAAGCCGCCGCATCCACTCTCGTTCCCGGATCGAGTGCAGGCTCTCCTTCATATCGCCCCTGGTCACCAGGCGAATCTCGGTGAGGGTGGTCGGGCCAACTTTTCCATCTTCTGCCAGGTGTCGGTTTCGCTGGAACTCCATCACCGCAGCCTCGGTATCGGGTCCGAAGATCCCGTCTACCTTGCCGGCGTCAAAGCCGAGGGAATTGAGCCGGGACTGAAGCTCAGCCACATCCTCACCACGGAACATGGGACGGCGGAGGTAGAGGAGCCGGTCACCCAGGCGGTAGCCGGCTTCGTAGAGCGCCCGCCAGGTCTCCGGGCCAACGATCCCGTCGGGATCCAGGCCTTTGGCTCGCTGGAAAGCAACCACGGCCTGGCGCGTTGCCTCGCCGAAGACGGTGCGCTGGTCGTCATCGGGGGAGAAGCCAAGGACGGCGAGCCGGTCCTGGATATCGCCGACGTCGGGGCCCCGGCTACCCAGGGAGTAGAGGCGCATGAGGCCAATTTATCCGCTGGGAGCCGGAGCGAGAAGGTCTGAAGGCTGGGGGAGGCGAATCAGAGGTATTCGGCGAGCTCCTGGAGAAGCCGCTGCTTGGGAACTGCTCCCACGATGCGCTTCTTTTCGACCCCATCCTTGTAGAGGATCAGAGTGGGAATGGACATCACGTCGTTGGCGGAAGCTGTCTGCGGGTTGTGGTCCACATTCAGCTTGCCGATGTCGACCTTGTCCTGTTCCTGAGCCAGTTCTTCGAGGACAGGGGCGATGACCCGACAGGGCCCGCACCACTCGGCCCAGAAGTCGACGAGTATCGGCTTGTCCGCGCTTACTGCTTCGTTGAACGTACCGTCGCTGAGGGTTTTGATCTCTGCCATTTGTATCTCCTTGTTAGATCTCGAATGCGATGAACCCGGTCTGGGGCCTGATCATTCCTGGTGGGCCAGCCAGCGTTCGGCATCAATGGCCGCCATGCATCCCGTGCCGGCGGCGCTCACCGCCTGGCGGTAAAGCTTGTCGGCCACATCCCCGGCGGCGAACACACCCTCCACCGAGGTCTGAGTGGCGGTTCCATGGCCGACGGTGAGATAGCCGGTCTCATCCATTTCGAGCTGGCCCACGAACAACTCTGTGTTGGGCTTGTGTCCAATGGCGACGAACACCCCGTCGATCTTCATTTGGCGGGTCTCCCCGGTCACGGTGTCCTGAAGGGTGACTCCGGTGACGGCGTCGTCGCCATGGATCTCGTTGGCGACGGCGTTCCAGATCACCTCGATCTTGGGGTGCGAGAGCACACGTTGGGCCATGATCTTCGAGGCGCGGAATTCATCGCGGCGGTGGACGACGTAGACCTTGGAGGCAAACTTGGTCAGGAACAGCGCCTCTTCCATGGCAGTGTCGCCGCCGCCGATCACGACTACTTCCTGGTCACGGAAGAAGAAACCGTCACAGGTGGCACAGGCGGATACGCCCCGCCCGGTGAGCTGAGTCTCACCAGGGATACCCAGCCATTTGGCCGAAGCCCCGGTGGCGATGATCACTGCGTCAGCTGTGAACTCGTCCCCGCCTACCTCCAGGTGGAACGGTTGGGTGGAGAAGTCCACCGCGGTGACGTCGACCTGGATGAGCCGGGCCCCGAAGCGTTCTGCCTGCTTACGGAACCGGTCCATCAGCTCAGGGCCGAGGATCCCATCGGGGAACCCCGGGTAGTTCTCGACATCGGTGGTAATCATCAGCTGACCCCCGGCGGCGCTTCCCTCGAAGACCTTCGGGTTGAGATCAGCCCGGCCGGCGTAGAGCGCCGCGGTGAGCCCTGCGGGGCCGGATCCGATGATTACGAGCTTTTCGTGGGTGGTCATTTCCGTGAAGTCCTTTTAATCCATAGATAGCTGCCCGCTCCGACAAATAGAACGCCGGTGACGGCGAAGGCTCCGGCGGTGGTCAGGGGTATCTCCAGGGCGCCGAAGATTGCCCAGAGCAGGAATGTCAGTGCCGTCAACCCCAGAGAGAGGGCGAAGATTCCCAATCCGACCAGCCGTATGCCCGCATCGACGCGATCGACCGTCATCGATCTGATCCTGGTGGCGGTCGACTCGAGGATGTCGGCGAACCGGGCGGCGTAATCCTGCATGACGCCAGAGGTTAGCGGTGCCTCCGATTGCTACTCGTAGACGTGGATAAGGGTGCAGGTGTCGGCGTCGACGAAGAAGACGGGAGTATCGGGTCCGACAGCGCCGTCCAGCGGTATTGCCACCAGATAGCGAGCCTCGCCCTCGACGTCGCCGACGGACTCGTGATCGACGAGGCCTGCCTCGGTAAGACAGGCGTCCCACGCCTCTCTTAGCGCGCCCGAGTAGTCGTAGTCGAGGGACGACGACGTGAACTCACCTTTCCGAACCGCATCGGCCACCTGAGCAAAAAGATCGATGTCGGCAGCCGCCGAGGCTGTCCGGGCGGCTTGAAACTGATCTTCTGCGGTCCCTGCCTCGGGGGCTGCCGGTGCCATGGTGACCGCCGGGGCTTCGGTGATGGCCTCCTCGCCGTCGGCATTCTCCTGTACCGCTACAAGAGCGAGATCTCCCGACTCTGTGAAGGCCCGCTGGGATAGGACTCCCGCCACTCCGACTACCAGAAGTAGGGCGGCGGCGGCCAGGGACCAGCGCATCGCCGTCGGGCGAAGTCGCCGGGTGGGGGCGTGTTCGGTGCGGAGCCGAGTCCAGAGGTCGCGGTGAAGGGCGGCCTTCTCCGCCTCCGTCATCCGGGCCGGCCCCAGCTCAGCCAGGGCCGAACGGGCCAGGAGTTGGGCTTCGTATTCGGCACGGGCTTCTTCGGAGGATGCGATCAGGGCCCGTGCCTGCGTCTCGTCTTCGAGCCGGCCCTCGACGAGGGCGGCTATCAGCTCTCGGTCCTGTTCACGCATGACATTCCTTTGATGCTCTCATCGCGGCTCCCGGTTCCCGAGAGTTCTGGCCAGCAGCCTGCGGCCGCGGAAAACCCGAGATTTCACCGTTCCCAAAGGCACTCCCAGGATGAGCGCCACCTCCGGTAGGGGGATTCCCTCTACGTCGGCAAGGACTACGGCAGCGCGGAAGTCCTGGGGCAACCCAGCGAGGGCCTGTTGGATCTCCGGGCGGAGTAAGGCGGCTTCGATAGCCTCCTCAGCGCTCGGGTCGCTGGGGTCGAAGTGATCAGGTAGAGGTGATGTAGGACGGCGCTTCGCCTTGCGAAGTAGGTCGTAGCAGGTGTTGACGGCGATCCGGTAGATCCAGGTTCCCACGGCCGAATCGCCGCGAAACTGGGCGGCCTTTCGGAAGACGGTGAAGAAGGTCTCCTGGGTAGCGTCGAGGGCCAGGTCTCGGTCGCCGAGGATGCGCAGGCATACGGAGAAGACCCGGTCTTCGTGGGCGCTCAGCACCTCTTCGAAGGCGGCATGATCACCCTCGGCCACCCGGGACAGGAGCGCGGCGTGCTGAGCCGATGCCGTCACGGCAGGAACCGTACTTCTGAGAGGGAGGCGCGGTATTCTCCGTCGCTCTGAAGGGGTAACTCGGTGAACCAGACCAGCCAGAAGCCGCCGTCCCGGTGGGGGAGTTCGATCACCGTGGCTCCGGGAGCCGAGGTGGCACCTGCGATCCTGGTCCAGCCTTCTAGCTGGGCGAACAGCGTATCCGACCAGTAGATCTCGAAACGGGTCCCTTCACTGAGGTTGATGAGCTGGAGCTGAGACGGCGAGCCGGAGACGGCAAAGCTGAGTCCGACTCCGGGTTTGAGCAGGGAGATGGGGTCGTGGTAGCTCTCCGTCCGCCACGCGGTTGCAGGGTCTCCGTCGAGGATGTTGGGGATCAGGTCGTCCCTCTCTCCTCCTCCCCCGAAGGGGTCGAAGGCCGCGGCGCTGAGAAGTCGAACTCTCTCTGCCTCGACAGGGACAGTCGTGGTCTCATCGGGTCGGATCGTGGTCGTTGGAGCTGCGGTCGTATCGGGCACCGCCTGGGGAATGACCGGGGTGACCGCTCCGGAGAAGACCCGCCCCAGGGCTACCAGCCCTATGGCGAGGAGTACCAGCGCGGCCGAGGCCACGAGAAGACGGCGGGATAAAACGCTTTCGTGGGGTTGAGGCGCCCGGGGAGTGGGCGCCGCCAGCAGGGCCTTCTCGAATTCCTCGGCGGTGAGCTCTCCCGACTGGCACCGGCGGAGGATCCGGTCGATCGTCCGGGGTACGCCGTCGATGGTCTCCGACGGGGGAGGACCCCCGGGCGGAGAGCCGGTTAGGGCCGTCTCCAGGGTCGCTCCAAGGGCGCGCACGTCTCCGACGGCATCTGTTTTCGGGATTCTGCCGAAGGCGCCCAGCTTGGCCGGATGGGCGACTGAGTAGTAGACAGCCGACGGGTCGATGGCGCCGTGGATGACCCCTTCGGCATGAAGGGCGGCTAGAGCCCCGGCCAGCCCGGAGGCATTGGGAAGAAATTCGGGTAGCTCCAGAGCTTGATGGGCCTCGATACGATCGGCGACGGTGGCCCCTCCGATCCACTCCGACACCGAGAAGGCGCCGCCTTCCACCTCCTCGACCAGAAAGACCCTGGCTAGGTGGGGATGGGTCACCCGGGAGGCACCTCCAACGCTTGCGACGAACTGGCGGCGCCGTTGGACGGCAGACTCTGGCCCCAGACTTCGGATGAGAACCGGCCGGTCGAGGGAAAGGTCGGTGCCAAGCCACTCTTCGATGTCTCCGTCCCGTCCCAGGCGGAGTTCGAGACGGAAACGGTCGGGGATCGGAGCCGGCATGTCCTTAGGTCCGGGGAGTCAAGGTTCGTAGCGAAGGATATGAAGAAATGAGCCCGTGTCGCGGAAACCCTCCCGGATGTATAGACGCCGGGCGGCTGTGTTCTCCGGTTGGACATTCAAGGCGATAGAAGTCGCTGTCGGGCGTGCCCACAGGAGAGCGGCCCGCACCAGGTCTGCGCCCATGCCGTTACCTGAGTAGGCGGGGTCCACGGCGATTCTTTGAAGATGAGAGGAACCCAACTGGCTGCCGACTATGGCATAACCGGCAATCTCGCTCCCTTCCTTCACCACGAAGAGCACCGAACGTTGGGTACTGGCGAGGGCCTCCTCTAGACCCAGTCGACCGAGACGCCAGAACGGTGCGAAGGCGGCGTCGTCTATGGCGACGATCCGGTCCCAGCGAGGATCGATTGGGGGAAGTACGGGGCGGGTCGGTTCCGGCATGGAAGCGGAGAGGTGACGCTCCATTATCTGGAGCCGGTGAGCGGCTCGGTAGCCGCTACGGCGCCAGACTCGTGTTGAGGAGAGGTGGAGGGCCGGGGAGAGAACACCAGGAGCGCCTAGGTCGATCAGGGTCTTGGTTGCTGCCCGAAGAAAGCTCACCCCTCCCCGCTCCAATCGAAGGTAGGCCTGGGGTGAGATCTCGTTCCAGGGTCTCGCCCGGGCCCTGCACCAGCCTCGGGAGAGAGTGATCGCAGAGGGCCAGGTTCCGTCGACTCTCAGAGCTTCTTCCACATGTGGGAG
Organism: Acidimicrobiia bacterium; assembly: GCA_046756405.1. Classification (GTDB taxonomy): domain Bacteria; phylum Actinomycetota; class Acidimicrobiia; order Spongiisociales; family ZC4RG35; genus JBHHWH01. Next base: position 20,915 of record JBHHWH010000041.1, read on the forward strand.
AGTACGGGCCAT
>JBHHWH010000042.1:0-20636 GCA_046756405.1 Acidimicrobiia bacterium
CACCTCGGATTTGGACAGGGCCCGGGCCGCCCTGGGATTGACGTGACCATGTTCTGCTGCGTTGCGGAATCGGTAGGGTTGAGGGCATGAAGCGCATACTCCACTGGATCGACGGCAAGCCCACAGAGGGGACCGGCGATCGTTCCGGACCGGTTTTCAACCCGGCGACGGGCGAGCAGACCAGCGAGGTGACCTTCGCCTCGGCTGCCGACGTGCACACCGCCGTCTCCGCGGCCAAAGCGGCCTTCGAGTCGTGGAGGCACTCGCCGCTGACCCAGCGCCAGAACATCCTGTTTGCCTTCCGTGAGCTGGTGGCGGCCCGCCGGGACGACATCGCCCGACAGTTGACCGCCGAGCACGGCAAGACCCTCGACGACGCCCGCGGCGAAGTACAGCGCGGTCTCGAAGTCATCGAGTTCGCCTGCAACATCGCCCACCTCCTCAAAGGGGAGTATTCCGAGCAGGTCTCGACGGGCGTAGACACCTACACCATCCGACAACCGCTGGGAGTTGTAGCCGGCATCACCCCGTTCAACTTCCCGGCGATGGTCCCCATGTGGATGTACCCCATCGCCATCGCCTGCGGAAACACCTTCGTTCTCAAGCCCTCGGAGAAGGATCCCTCGGTCAACCTGATGGCAGCGGAGATGCTCGCCGAGGTCGGTCTCCCCGACGGGGTCTTCAACATCGTCCACGGTGACAAGGAGGCGGTGGATGCGATCCTCGCCCATCCGGATATCGCCGCAGTCTCCTTCGTCGGCTCGACCCCAATTGCCCGCTACATCTACGAGACGGGCACCAAGAACGGCAAGAGGGTCCAGGCCCTGGGCGGAGCAAAGAACCACATGATCGTGCTACCCGACGCCGACCTCGACCTGGCCGCCGACGCCGCCGTGTCCGCCGGCTACGGATCAGCCGGGGAGCGGTGCATGGCGATCTCCGCGGTGGTGACGGTTGGCGATGCCGGCGACCCCCTGATCGAGAGCATGCAGACCCGCATCGAGAAGCTGAAGGTGGGTCCTGGCGACGAGCCGGGAGTGGAGATGGGTCCCCTGGTGACCAAGGACCACATGGAGCGGGTACGCCGCTACATCGACCTCGGCGAGGACCAGGGTGCAGTCCTGGTTGCCGACGGGCGGGACTTCCGCGTCGACGGCCACGAGGACGGTTTCTTCGTCGGGCCGACCCTGTTCGACCAGGTGACTCCGGAGATGACCATCTATCAGGAGGAGATCTTCGGTCCGGTGCTGTCCACGGTGCGGTTGGAGCACTTCGAGGATGCCATCAGGCTGATCAACGAGAACCCCTACGGGAACGGCACCGCCATCTTCACCAACGACGGTGGGGCGGCGCGCAAGTTCCAAAAGGAGATCGAGGTGGGCATGGTGGGAATCAACGTGCCCATCCCAGTACCCCTCTCCTTCTACTCCTTTGGCGGGTGGAAGAACTCGATCTTCGGCAGCCACGCCATCTACGGACCCGAGGGCGTCCACTTCTACACCCGGCAAAAGGTCGTCATCTCCCGCTGGCCCGACCCCATCCATCGCGGAGTCGACCTGGGCTTCCCTACCCACGGCTAGGGGACTAAGGACTCCACACCAGGGTCTCGGGGTTGAACTGGCTCCAGGCGAACCAGTAGGCCTGGTGGCTGACCAACTCGTTGCCCTGGGAGTCATAGACCCGCAAGCCCCCCTCCTGTCTCACGGTCAGACCGGCGAGCGTCACCTCGTCCCCCGCGGCGATGGCCAGGGTCGCCGCCCCGAGAGGGAAGGCCACCGCGGTGCCATCGGGGGCGATCACCCCAACCACCAGCTCCTGGACTGCCAGCCTCGGGTCCACGTCTCCCACCGGGAAGATGGGGCCGTTGGCGTCCCGGCCACCTAAGGGGTCTAGGGGGTATTCGAATCCGATTCCTCCGTCCTCGGCGATGATCCGGGTGTCGGAGTGGGCCAGTTTCCAGTCGCCCCAGGTGGAGGTCACCACCGAGACCTGTTCCAGGACGACACCGGCTTCACCGAGTGGTCCCGTCAGCGCCTGGCCGGTGAAGGTGTTGAACATCGACCATGTGTTGACGTCGTACATCACCTTGTTGGACCGTGACAGAAGCCCTGAGGTCCGTAGCACCACCCGGTCGGTGCCGGGAACGTTGTCGGTGTAGTAGGCCTGCGGGGATCCACACAGGGTGCAGTAGGGAATGCCCAACTGGCGGTCTCCTAGGGTGAGGTTGGCCATCTCGTGGACCTCCATCTGGTTCTTCGGCAATGCCAGGGCCTCACCGTTCACCACCACCCCGAAGACGATGCGATCGTCGGGATACCAGGTCCCACCGGCGGCGTCGGTGGTGGCTGGGTCATCTAGGGAGGGAATGCAGTTACACACGCGGTTGTCACCGAAGGGCCGGTCGTCAGGAAGGACACCGCCCCAGGTGATCAGACGCCAGTCGACCCCGTGGTCCTCGCGGAAGAAGCGGTCCCACCCCTCATAGATTGTGGCGTAGAGGCGCCGTTTCAACTCCGGATAGCCTTCCCAGGCGGGAAGGTCCCAGGCGATGAGGAGGTTGGTGGTCCAGACGAAGTCGGGGCCGAAGGCAGAGCCGCGATCGGCTCCGGTGAGGGCGGTGAAGGCCGCCACCAGGTCGTCCCGGGGGCCTCCGCCCTGTTGGAACCGGAGCAGATCGGCGATTACCCAGGCTGCTCGAGCATCGCCGGCGGCGACCACCTCGTCGAGGGGGTCGGTGGTGAAGGCGGTGCTGAAGACCCGGTCGACCATGAAGAGGAGGGCTGCTTCAGTGTCCGGGTCGAGGGGTCCGGCGGGAACGTCAGGAGCGGGAGGGCTCTCTGGGATGGGCGAGGTCGAAACGGAGCCCGGCTGGATGCTTGCAGGGGTGGGATCCGCGTCTTGGTCCGTCGTGGCGTCGATCCCGGAGATGGTGGCGGAGCAGGCAGTGACCAAGGCAAGGGCGAACACCCCGAGCCGATTCATGGGAGGGAAGGTAGCTGGGCCCGGGTTTCGTAGAGGTAAAGACCTAGACGACCAGCTCGCGGACCTCCGAGAGGGCGTGCTCCCCGTTGGCACTATGGGGGAGGAGCTGGACTCTGATCCGCTCTCCTGCGGGGGTCTCCAGCTCCACCACCAACGCCTTGCCTTCCACGGCGCTGCCCCGCAGCACTTGAAGGACCCCATGGAGATGACCGAGGTCGGAGGCCGGCTGAAGGTTCACCATGCCTACGGTGAGCAGGACTCCGTCCTGGCCATAGATGCGGACAGGTCCGGCATAGGCGTCGGCCATCACCGCCTCCGGAACATAGGTCGGATTTCGCTGCGGAGGACGATCTCGCCCCGGTAGGCGCGTTCCATCTCGTCTACCCGGCGTTCCATCTCCTCTTCGATGGCATCGAGCTTGTCACGGAGGCGTTCCAGTTTTCTCTTCAGCCTCCGGTTTTCCTCTTGAAGTTCCAACACTCGCCGCACACCTTCCAGGTTGAGGCCCTGACTGGTCATCTCCTGGATGAGTTGGAGACGCTCGATGTCCTCCTGGGAGTAACGCCGGGTGCCTCCCGGGGTGCGCTCGGGGGAGATAAGCCCTTTCCGCTCGTAGATGCGCAGGGTCTGGGGGTGCATCCCCGCCAGCTCAGCGGCCACCGAGATGACGAAGACTGCTCTGCTTGGGTCGCTCATGGTCTGTTCACCTCCATCATCTCAGGTGAGCCCGCACATCCTCGGTCTCATACTCGGCCAACTTCTCGAGGAGCTGCCTCTCCTCCTTGGTCAGCCGGGACGGAACGGCCACCTGAACGGTGACCAGTAGATCGCCCGGCTTGCCCCGCTCCGGGGTGATGCCCTTTCCCCGCACGCGGAAGGTCTTGCCGCTGGGCGTACCCGGGGGGATCTTCAACTTGACCGCGCCATTGAGGGTGGGTACCTCGATCTTGGTGCCGAGGCTGGCCTCGGTGTAGGTGACGGGCACGGTCAAGGTGAGGTCGTTGCCCTTCCGGCCGAAGGTGCGGCTGGGGGCCACCCGGACTCGGACCAGTAGGTCTCCGGGGGGTCCCCCGTTGCGACCGGGAGCACCTTTGCCCCGGAGCCGGAGGATGTCTCCGTCCTTGACCCCGGCGGGAATCTTCACCTTTACCTGCCGGGTCCGCTTCTCCACTCCGCTGCCGTGGCACACCCGACATGGGGTTTCGATGATCCTCCCCGATCCTCCACACTGGGGACAGGGCTGGCTAAAGGAGAAGAAGCCCTGGTCCTGGGCGATCACGCCCCGGCCGCCGCAGGTGGGGCACGCGGTTACCGCGGTTCCGGGTTGGGCACCGGAGCCGCCGCAGTGGGAGCAGGGAGCATCACCGCGAACCTTCACCGCGGTGGTCACCCCCTCCGCTGCCTGTTCGAAGCTGAGGGTCAGCTCCGTCTCTAGATCGGCGCCCCGTACCGGTCGCGTGGTCCTGGAACCGGTGCGGAACCCGAACAGGTCGCCAAGGCCTCCGAAGCCGCTCAGCAGGTCCTCGATGTTCTCCACCCTGATCCGTTGGCCGCCGAACCCTTCGAAACCACCCGGGCCGCCGAAGCCTCCGAAGCCGCTGGCGGCCATTCGACGTACCTGGTCATACTCCTTGCGCTGCTCTGGATCGGAGAGGGTGGCGTAGGCCTCAGAGATCTCCTTGAACTTCTCCTCGGCTTCGTTGTCCCCCGGGTTGGCGTCCGGGTGGTACTTCTGGGCGAGCTTGCGGTACGCCTTCTTGATGTCGTCGGCGCTGGCGTCCTGGGAGACGCCCAGGACCGCATAGAAGTCCTTCTCGACCCAGTCCCGGTTCATTCCTCGACTTTCAGGGCGACCAGAGCCGGCCGCAGCACCTTCCCGTTGATCCGGTAGCCACGCCGCAGCTCCTCGGTGACCACCAACTCACCTCTGCCTTCGGGTGCCCCCGCCGGCTCGTGAAGCTTGGGGTCGAATCGCTCTCCAATGGTGGGGATCACCTCGAGGCCGTGGGCCTCAAGAGCCTTGAGGAGCTGTTCTCGGGTGTTGATCATCCCTGAGTAGAGCTGGCGTTCCCCGTCGGTCTTCGGCTCGAAGCCCAACGAGGCATCGAAGGTGTCGAGGGTGGGCAAGAGTTCTCTGACCACCTTCTCCACGGCCCGCTCCAGTGTCGCCGCCTGTTCGCGTAGGGCCCGCTTGCGGTAGTTGTCGAAGTCGGCGGCGACGCGCTTGAGGTCGTCGAGGTAGGCGGTCCCCTCGTCACGCGCCTCCTTCAGCTCCCGGAGCAGCAGGGCGATGGCTTCGTCCTTGTCGTCGGGAAGCTCCAGCCCCAGCTCGTGGGGGTCGGGCGCAGGCTCCTCGGCGGGGAGGGCCTCGACCACCGCGGTCGAACTCTCCTCTGCCTCTTCGGTGACCTTGTCGGCTGTGACCTCACTCATCTTCTTCGATGATCTCCGCTTCAACGATCTCTTCGTCTTCACCCGTCTCGGCTCCGTCCTCGCCGGCGGTTGCCGAGGCGGCTTCCTGGTAGAGGCGAGTGGCCATGGCCTGGCTGGCCTTCACCAACTCCTCCATCTTGGCCCGGACCGTCTCAGTGGACGCCGCCTCGTCCTCGAGGACCTCCTTGAGGGCGGTCAAGGCGTCCTCGACCGCAGACTTCTCCTCGTCGGTGACCTTGTCGGCCTGCTCCTCGAGGAGTTTGGCGGTCTGGTGGACGAGCTGGTCCGCCTGGTTCCGGGTCTCCACCGCCTCACGCCGCTTGGCGTCCTCCTCGGCGTAGGCCTCTGCGTCCTTGACCATCCGCTCGATCTCCTCCTGGGGGAGAGCGGTACCACCGGTGATGGTCATCTTCTGTTCCTTGCCGGTGGCCAGGTCCTTAGCGTGGACATTGACGATGCCGTTGGCGTCGATGTCGAAGGTGACCTCGATCTGAGGCACTCCCATCGGGGCCGGTGGGATCCCGGTGAGGCGGAACTTGCCGAGGCTGATGTTGTCCGCCGCCATCGCCCGCTCACCCTGAAGCACGTGGATCTCCACCTCGGACTGGTTGTCTTCGGCGGTGGTGAAGATCTCCGACCGCTTGGTGGGGATGGTCGTGTTGCGCTCGATCATCTTGGTCATCACCCCACCCTTGGTCTCAATGCCCAAAGTGAGGGGCGTGACGTCCAGCAGTAGCACGTCTTTGACCTCACCCTTGAGCACCCCGGCCTGGATGGCCGCACCGGCGGCCACCACCTCGTCTGGGTTGACGCCCTTGTGGGGCTCTTTGCCGGTGAGGCTCTCGACCAGGTCCTGGACGGCGGGCATGCGGGTCGAGCCTCCCACCAGGATCACGTGGTCGATCTCGCCAGTGGTGATTCCCGAGTCCTTGATGGCCTGGTGGAAGGGGCCCTTGAGCCGTTCTAGGAGGTCTTCGGTGAGCTTCTGGAACTCGGACCGGGTCAGCTTGTACTGAAGGTGTAGCGGACCCGCCGAGGTTGCGGTGACGAAGGGCAGGTTGATCTCGGTCTCGGGGACCGTCGACAGCTCCATCTTGGCCTTTTCTGCGGCCTCCTTGAGTCGCTGAAGGGCCATGCGGTCCTGGCTGAGGTCGACTCCATGGTCGTTCTTGAAGCTGTCCACCAGCCAGTTGATGATCGCCTCGTCCCAGTCGTCACCTCCGAGGTGGGTATCACCTGACGTGGCCTTGACTTCGAAGACTCCGTCGCCGATCTCCAGCACGGAGACGTCGAAGGTACCGCCGCCGAGGTCAAAGACGAGCACCGTCTGGTCGTGCTCCTTGTCGAGTCCGTAGGCCAGAGCGGCCGCCGTGGGCTCGTTGATGATGCGTAGCACGTTGAGTCCGGCGATCTGGCCTGCTTCTTTGGTGGCTTGACGCTGGGCGTCGCCGAAGTAGGCGGGGACGGTGATCACTGCGTCGGTGATCTTCTCGCCGAGGTAGGCCTCGGCGTCGCGCTTCAGTTTCATGAGAATGCGGGCGGAGATCTCCTGAGCCGTGTACTTCTTAGCGGCGATCTCGATGTTCCAGTCGGTGCCCATGCGGCGTTTGACGGAGCGGACGGTCTGGTCGGGGTTGGTGATGGCCTGACGCTTGGCTACCTCACCCACCAGGATCTCACCCTCCTTGAAGGAGACCACCGATGGAGTAGTTCGACTTCCCTCGGCGTTGGGGATGATGGTGGGATCGCCTCCTTCCAGGACGGCGATGACGCTGTTGGTGGTGCCAAGGTCGATACCTACGGCGCGGGTCATGATGTTTCAAACCTCCGGGTCGCAGTAATAGGTGATTCACAAGTGTACAACCTGAGTGAGGTTGTGTCATATTTCCTGAAATTGCCCGCGAGGGGGAGGTTCAGGAACTGAGTGAGCGGATGTATTCCACCAGATCGGAGATCTCCTGTTCGGTGAGGCGTTCCCCGAAATCGGGCGGCATGATGGGATCGAAGCCCGCTACCACCTGTTGGGAGGGCTCGACGATGGAGTTGAACAGGTAAGTGTCATCGGCGACCACCGATTCTCCTGATGCTAGGGGACGGCTGGAGCCGGCCAGGCCCTTCCAGGTCGGCCCGACGCCCGGCGTGCCGTCGGTGCTGTGACAGGCGAGGCATCCCAACTGCTGGGCCAGGGCTTCGCCCCGGGCAGCGGTTTCGGTGTCCACCACCACGGGGACCGTGGTCGCCGTGGTCTCCTCCAGGCTGGCTCCGGAGAAGTAGAACATCCCTGCGCCCAGGGCGAGAACCACGACGACGGCGAGGACGGCTTCTCTCCAACTTGCCATGGGGCGGAACGGTAGACGACCGGGAGGGGAATCTAGGGTTGTGTGATGGTCTCGCTGACGCGACGGCAGCTCCTCCTCCCCGGGGCGTCGCCGTTTCTCCACTCTCCCCACGGCGGGTTTTTCATTCATCCTCGTTCCGACTGGGCGATCGACCGGCCCCCCAAGGGTCCTCTCGCCTCCGAGGAGGTGAAGTTCCTCATTGTCCACCACTCCGCCTCCCGCAACGGCCACACTGGGGCCGATGCCCCGGCGATCCTGCGCAGCTTCTACGACTACCACACCGGCTCCAAGGGATGGAACGACATCGCCTATAACTTCCTCATCGACTCCGACGGGGGGATCTGGGAGGGCCGGTTCGGCAGCCTGGACGGTCCGGTGGCGGGGGACGCCACCGGCGGCAACCAGGGCTTTACCCAGTTGGTGTGCATCATCGGCGACTACAACACCGCCCACCCCACCCGGGCCTCCCTCGACTCCCTGGTCTGGCTGCTGGCCTGGCTAGCCAACCGTTACGGGGTGTCCACCGCCCCCGGGTCGGAGGTGACCTTCGTTTCCCGGGGCTCCAACCGCTGGCCCGAAGGGACCGAGGTGGTCGCTTCCACCATCACCGGCCACCGCACCATGTCCAAGACCACCTGTCCCGGCGACAACTTGTGGGCGTATGTTGTGGGCGATCTCACCGCTGACGTGGAGGCGTTTCGCACCGGCGGCACCCTTCCTCCCGCCTCGACCGCCTCTACCACCTCTACCACCTCTACCACCTCTACCACCTCTACCACGCAACCCCATCAGCACCCGACTACGACCTCCACCACAACCACCACGACCACCGCCACAACCTCCACAACCACGACGAACACACCCGTTCCGACCACTCCGCCGGCGAGTGTCCTCCCATCATCGGCTTCAAGCGCGGCAGTGCCGCTCGCCGCGCCGGCACCTCCCGCTATCCCCCTGTATCTGGCTCGGACGGCCGCCGGGGCCGTCCTAACCGGTGGGCTGGGCTTGTTCCTGTGGCGCTACCGCCGCATCACCAGGCGCCGTCACTGACGGCCTCCCGACACTCCTAAATCGTCGTCCGCCCGACAGAGCTGCCTTTTCCCGAGCGTCGGGGCGTGTTGTGCCTTTCGTGACCGAAAGGAGGGCACACATGACACATGCAGCAGACGCCCGCCTCCGTCCCAAGGCCGACGCCGACCACCGGCAGGTCTCGGAGTATCGGGGACGGGCAATCGTGCTGGCACTCGTAGGACTGGTAGTCGCCACGACCGCCTTCGTTGGCAACCTGGCGGCGGTGGGACAGACTGGAACCGCCCGGGGATCGACCCTGGCCTGGACCTTCGGTGTCACTACCACCGGGTTCGCCTTGGTCAAGACGGCGATCGCCGTGGTGCTGTGGGGAATCATCCTCAAGCTGTGGCTGAGGGCCGACTCGATCAAGGTGGCCCTCGCCAAGTTGGTGAGCAACCCCGGAGCCGACAACACGCCAGAAGGCGTCGTCGACACCCCCTACGGCAAGGTGACGGTGAGCCAGACGAAACCGGCCGACCTTCCCATCCACAAGATGGCCAAGAAGATGTTCCGGCCCATGGTGGCCATGGGAGGCATGCTGGTCCTCATCGGGCTGATCGTGGCCTTTGTCGAGGCGGCGTCGTTTCCCAACGTGACGGCTTCGGCCTGGAAGCAGGGCCTTCAGTTCCTCGGCGAGGGCATGCTGCTGAGCGGCATCTCCTTCCTGCTGGGGACGATCCTGTGGGCCATCCGCACCGCCGGCGGCGAGGTGCAGGAGTCCCTCGGTGTCAAGGTCTACACCCCCAAGATGCCGGCAGCGGCCAAGGGTTTCGTGGCCTTGATGATGCTGGGGCTCATGGTGGAGATCACCCAGTTCATCGGATACATCGCTGTGGCCGGATCTTCCGACCCATCGGTGGCTTTCACCTGGCTGGCGCCGTTGCGCGAGCTCGGTCTAGGCCTGATCCTCGCCGGGATAACCCTCGCCTTGGTCGCCATAGCCAATGTCCTCGGGTTTCAGTTCTGGAGGGTCCAGAACCTGATCCGTGGCGGAGAGAGGAGTTGACAATGAGCGCCAAAACAGAGACACGCAGCCAGGACTTTCCGGTGATCGTGAGCGACCACGGGCTGGGCGAGAACCTTCCCCAGAAGATGGGTCGCAGGCTGTGGGCCCCGATGTGGGTGATGGCCATCATGGCCTTCCCGGTGGCCTTCATCATCGGCATCGTCAGGGCCAACGCTGTGGCCGCGGAAGCCTCGGAGGGGACGGTCCTCTCCCTGCTCCACACCCAGGCGGGGATCATGTTCCTCGGGTTCACTGCGGTATTCACCGCCATCTCGTTCTCCATCGCCAAGATCCTCGGTGTCTTCCGCAAGGGCGGCGGTGAGGTCCAGGAGGCCGTCGGTACCCAGGTGGTGACCCTGAAGATGTCCGCCTCGGTTCGAGTGTTCATCCTGGGTATGGCCATGGCGATGATGACCATCCTCATCGCCTCGATCATCCACTTCGTGTGGGCCGCCCAGGTGGCCAGCGGTGCGGTGAGCGTGGCCACCGCCGAAGAGGCCTTCGTGATCCTCGAAGGCGTGCGGCGCCTAGCCGTGGCCGTGTTCCTGGTGGCGATCACCTTCGGCCTGGCCTCAATCATCCGAGTACTCCGCTTCCAAGCAATCCGCCTCCGCGAGCTCGCCTAACCAACCCGCGTACCTAATGCACCAGGGCCCGGATTTGGGCCCTGGTGCATATAGAAGGCGGTCTCCTGCACCGGAGTGTCGGGAGAGCGACACTCCGGCATAAAGGACGGACGGGCGACATTTACCCCACTGTCTGGTTTACCTAGGAGTTTCCATGAGCAAGATCGACCTCGCCCTTCTCATCCTCCGCCTCTGGGCAGGGGTGGTGATCATCGCCCATGGGATCAACCACGGCCGCAATCTCGAAGGCACCGCCAACTGGTTCCGCTCCAAGGGCTTCCGCGCCGCCAGGCTCAACGCCTTCCTGTCGTCGGCCAACGAAGTGGCCATCGGCGTCGCCCTCATCGTCGGTCTCCTCACCTCAGTGGCCGCCGCCGGCCTCGCAGCCACCATGTTCGTGGCCTTCTGGTCGATCCACCGTTTCGCTGGCTTCTTCGTCTTCCACCGCCCCGACGAGGGCTACGAATACGTAGCCACCTTGACGGTGGTTTCCCTGGTTCTGGCCGTTGCCGGGCCCGGCTCGGTCTCCGTCGACGCCTCGCTGGGGATCGCTGAGAGCCTCGATGGATGGGCGGGAGCCGCCATTTTTGCCGCGGGCGTCCTGGCCGCGGTGGGACAACTAGCCACGTTCTGGCGTAAGCCAGTAAAGGAGGAGACATCAGCATGACCCTGCAATCGCTACCCCCGACCTTCGTCACCACCCGGGACGCTCTGCATCAGATCGCCTTCTTTGCCATAGCTCCCGCTCGCTACCAGGCCGTGGGCCGCATGGGGCTGCGGGCGACTCCGGGCGGCTTCGGCACCCCCGAGTACGAGGGCAAGGTGGCCCGGGTGGAGGGCGACCTCCTGGTCTTGGAGAACCAAGGCAACATCGCCACCCAGACCATCACCACGGTGCGGGCTGCCGCCAGCTTCTTCGGTGTCGACTATCAGACCGAGTGGTTCTCCGACTTCCACGACCCCCTAATCCCCGTCGACCCTGACGCCCCCCTTGATGTCGATGCCGAGGCCAGCCAGGCCCTCGGCGAGTGGTTCGCCTTCGGGACCGACGTTCTCAACGCCCTCCGCGCCCAGGGGACCGAGGACGACGACATCAGTGAGGTTCAGCTCTGGCCGGAACACTTCGACCCGGCCACGGAGCTGGGGGACTACGAGAAGGGCCAGCGGGCCAGCTACGGGGCCTCTCCGGGCGATGCCAGCCACGACGGCCCCTACTTGTATGTGGCCTCGTGGTCGGAGATCGACCGTTCCAACCCCTACTGGAACGACGAGCACTTCAACGGTGCCAGCTTGAGCTACGCCGAGTTGCTGGCAGCGGACGACCCGGCGGAGCGGGGCCTCGACTTCCTACTCCAGGGTTATCGCCTCCTCCACGGCGGCTGAGCCGGTATCCCTCTAACCTCTACGGTGACGCCCGTTGGGGGTGAACAACCAGGGCTCACGGCGATGACTTAGCGACCAGGGGTCAACTCACCCCAGAACGACCCCTACTCCGGCCTCCAATCCTCCAGCCGGCCCTTGCGCAGCCGGTAGATGCGGTCACAGGCCGTGGCCACGTTCAGGTCGTGGGTGGCGACGAGGAGGGCGGTGGGGGGTTTGAGGTTGTGAACGAGAGCGTCGATCACTGTGTGGGAGGTGTCTTCGTCGAGCTGGCCGGTGGGTTCGTCGGCGAGTAGTACGGGTGGTGCGGTGCTCAGGGCACGGGCGATGCAGAGGCGTTGTAGCTCTCCTCCGGATAGCTCGTAGGCGAGCTGGTCCTCGAGGCCTCCCAAGCCCACCTCCTCGAGGAGTTCTACGGCGACCTCCCGGGCTTCCCGTAGGGGCCTACTGCGGGCCAGGAGTGGGAGGACGACGTTGTCGAGGACGGTTCTGCGGGGCAGAGCGTTGGTGGACTGGAACACCCAGCCGAAGTAGTCGCGACGCAGCACGGCCGCCGGAGCCGAGGGGTGGAGAGTCGCGACCACGTTCCCCGAGGTGGGCTTGAGCAGCATTCCCAGGATCGACAACAGGGTGGTCTTGCCCGACCCGGAGGGTCCGACGACGGCCACCCGGTCACCTTCTGCAAGGCTGAGGTCGAGTCCGTCCAAGACCATCGTCCTGCGGTCGTAGCTGTGGGAGATCTGGTGGGCTTCCAAGACCACCGGAGCGTCCTTCGACAGGGGAGCAGGGCTGCTCATCGTTCCTTCAGGGCGTCGGCGATTCCGCCCCGTCCCATGGCCAGCAGACCCAGGGGAATCGAGAGGATCACGGCTGCCGCACTCAGTCCCCCCGCTTGGAGGGCGAGGGAGATCTGGTCCGCCGTTGGCAGACCAGCCGCAAGGGTGTGCAGGGAGACGGCCAGGGCGGCGCTCCAGGGACCTATCAGCACCAGGAGTGCCATGACCTCGGTCTGGCTCATGAAGTAGAGGTCGGCGAGGGAGAACCCGACCGCCCGGTAGAGGGCGTACTCTGACCGTCTCGCCCGGTGGACGATCCATCCCACGAACACCGCCAGGGTGGCCACCACCTGCCAGACGGTGGGGGCGGTCCGCTCCTCGAGGAGGCGGACCGGGTCGACCCGGAACTCGTCCCGGCGTAGACGCTCCCGAGCGACCAGATCGTCCCGGCCTAGCAGCGTCGGCATCGCCCCCAGGCCCGCCTCGTAGACCTCAGGTCGCCATTCCACCCAGCACTCGTTGGCCTCGCCTGTCGGCGGCACCACCACCGTCAGCCACCGTTCCACCACCTGGTTGCGCCGTGCCTCCAACACGCCGGCAACGGTGTAGACCGTCGGTGGGTTGCCTATGGCCAACAACTCCGGCGGCACCCCTCCCAGATCCTCGACCACGGCCTCACCTAACCAGAGGCTGCCCTCGCCTCGCCGGATGGAGACGCCCCACACACGCTCCGACCCAGGTATCGCCGTAGCCATCTGGTACCGGTCGCCGGGCCTGGTGGCAATCTCGGTGGGTCCCACCAGCCGTACCGAGGCGGTGCCGACGACGCCGGGGTTGTTCCTGAGGGCGTAGCAGTCTGCTCGGGACACGCCGCTTTCGGCTCCGGCGATGGCTATGTAGCGGCCGGCGGCGGCCAGCTCCGCCTCTACGGTCAAGGCCCGGGTCGTCTCTACCAGGTCGAGCCAGACCGGGAACCCCACAGCGAGGGCGAGCACCCCGGCGAGCATCACCGACCGGGCTTTCGTCGCGGCAATGTTCCGTATCGCCTCGCGGATCAGAATGAACACGGCTCTCTCACCTCACGGTGAGGGTCCGCAGACGCCTCCATCGAAGGCTTCTGCCGGGTTGGCCACCACCTGCGAGCTCAGCTCCACCCCGGCCACCACCTCCACCACATCACCGCGGGTCCTGCCCAACTCGACGGCCACAGGCGTGGATCCTCCCGGCCCGGGCTGCCAGACGCAGGTATCGCCGCTCTCGTAGACAGCCACCGCCGACACCGGGACCACCACCCGGCTAGCGGGTTCCGCCAGGCGAAGGATCACCGGGATGGGCTCTTCGAATCCCGGTTCCACCAGCTTCTCCAGCTCGTCCAAGACACTTGCCGCCAACTTAAGGAGATTGGAGATCTCGACAGGGAGTTCGGTCCCACCCACATCTACTACCCAGTCGAGGCCCGCCAGATCGGGCGGCACCTGTACGTCGGAGATCACCGCCGACTCGATGCGCTGCCGGGATACCGCAAAGGGCTGACCCTGAGGAGGGGCCGGCTGGCCAGGCTCGACCAGCAACTCCCCTACCTCAAACTCGGGACCAGGCAACCAGACCACCCACCCCGGGTCGAAGACCCGCGTCTTCGCGGAACCGCCTAGGTGAGCCGCCAACATGCCGATGGCCCGGACGGTCTTGGAGCTGGCCACGTCGCCCAAGGCGTCCCCTTCGACAAGACCCAGATCAGTGAGAAGCTGATGGAGCGTCTCCACGTCGGGGCCGGAATCGCCTTTACGGATGGGGCGGTAGAAGGGCCGGGGAGCGTGGTAGGCGATCCGGTCCAAGCCGCCCGCATTCAGCACCCGACCGGTGGAAGTGATCACGTCCCCGGGACCGACGAAAACCTCAGTTACCAGCCCTGACCACGCCGGGGCGACGAGACTCTCAACCGCCGACCAGGTGAGGGTCATCTCAGCCTCCTGAGACGCCGACGTGGTCACCACCGCCACCTCCACGACCAGGGGCTCGGGTGTCGTGGTGACCCCCTCCAACTCTGGGGGTCGGTTCAAGGCCCATACCAGAAAGGCCGCTGGGAGCAGCACCAGGGCGGCGACGGCCAACGCCAACACCAGAACACCTCCAACCCTTTTCCTATCGCCCATCAAACCGCCTTCCCCGCGATCTGCCATTGTCGGAATCCATGGGTCATAAGGGTATGCATTAATCCGGCCAGCCGCTGACCTGGTTCCTCACGGCGTACATTCGAAATACTGATCGAAGGCGCCGTACCGCAGTTCGTCGTCGGTCAGTTCGTCCACCCCTTCGAAGCCCTTGGCCTTGAGACAGTCGCGAAACTCCTCATACCAGGCGCGTATGTCATCCTCGCTGGGCGATCGGGCGATCGTGATGGTGTTCAGCCCGCTCCACTCGTGGCAGAAATCCATGGCCTGGCCCACGGACATGAGCGGCTTTGTGCCCGGCTTGGGATTGGCTACCACAAAGTTGTAGATCTCATCGATCGATATTCCTGGGGCGAGAATTCTCGTCATTTGCCAATCGGGGTCCGAAGAGAGAGCAGGGCCCCGCACTTCCAACCCGAGCGCTTCTATACAGGCGACGGTGGCGAACACCGCCTCCTCGTATTCGGCGAACGTGGGCGGGTTATCCCGTGTGAACTCACGGAATTGCGGCTTAGGGGGGAGGATGTCCTCGAGATCCTCAAGGCTGGTGCCCGAAGGCACCGGCAGGGTCGTCTCTACGGTCGACGAGGGAGGCGGTGGCAGGTCGGTGGTAGGAACACCTCTGCCGACGGAGCCGCCGCTGGTCGAGCAGGCCACAAGAAAGGCCATGAATGGCACGAGTGCGGGTTTCCTCATCATCAAGGAAGGCACTCGACGGGCCACTCGAGATACACGAGCTCTTCGTCAGATGCCTCACTTACTCCCGTGACTCCCTCGGCCTCGAGGCAGGCTCGGAACTGCTGATACCAGGCGAGTACGTCCTCCTCGCTCGGCTCGCGTGCCAATGAGATTCGATTTAGCCCGCTCCACTCGTAGCAGAAGTCTATGGCAGCGTCGACGGTCATGACCGGACTTGTACCAGGCTCGGGATCGACGACACCGAAGCTATAGACCTGCGAGGAAGGTACACCTGGTTTGAGCTCCCTTATTGGAAAGTCTGGATCGGAAGCCAGACCTGGGCCATAGACCTTGTGTCCAAGCGCTTCGATGCAGGCGACGGTGGCGAACACCGCCTCCTCGTATTCAGCGAACGTGGGCGGGTTATCCCGTGTGAACTTACGGAATTGCGGTTTCGCAGGGAGGATGTCCTCGAGGTTGTCGAGGGTGACCGCTTGGGGCAAGGGCAGTGTGGTCTGAGGGGCGGGTTGCGTCGACGGCGGGGTGGCTGGACCGCCCTCATCTTCGGGGGGACCACTCCCGGTGGCCGAGCAGGCCACGACAAAGGCCGTGAGCAGTGTCAATAGACGATGCCCAAGGCCTTCATCGCGCGCCCTGCTGTGCATTCGAAGCTAGTCAGCCGAGATAGTTCCAGCCGTCGGTTGTCGACCCGCGACCTCGGTGCCGGGACCAATCATGGGAGTCGATGTCGTCGGCTATAACGATCGCAATTGAGCCCGCCTTTTGCGAATTGACTGTCATCGTTAGTCCCCCGATAGTGAATCGATGACTCGCCTGAACCCAGACACAGCTGCTCAGGAGCTCCTCGGTCGTCGATGTGATTCTGCTGTCACTAACGGTATGCCCGCCTGTGTACCCGCATCCAGCGTGCCACCATTCGCCGCTGGCAGAGTTGGAAGCTGCCGCAGGCAAGGCGAGACTGAGCACTACAGCGAGCGTAGTCACGGTCCTGGCCACAGTTCTCTTGTGGCGCTTCATCCGAATCGCCCTCCTTTCCCTCTGTTTGCCGTTGGCTGATTGCCCCGCAGGCAGGGATTCGGCGTGCTTCGGTCGAGACCCCTGAAGGGGAACCCCCGGTGTTCCGCCGTTCCCCCGCGGAAGCACGGCGGAAATGTAGTGTGTCCAGGGGGGGGCTGTCAAGCAGCCTCGGTGTCGTGTCCGTCCCGGCCGGCTGGAACCTCGATCGGCACGCCGATCGTGCTCTACGTGGATGCATTCAGGGGTGCCCCCAGCAGCCAGACGCTGGCCTGGTTCCTCACGGCGTACATTCGAAGTAGGGTCCGAAGGCACCGTCGCTCAGCTCTTCGTCGGTGAGTTCGTCCACTCCCTCGAAGCCTGCAGCCTTAAGGCAGGAGCGGAACTGTTCATACCAGGCGCGTATCTGCTCCTCGCTGGGCGAGAATCGCAGAAGCGTAATGCTGTTCTCGCCGCTCCACTCGTAGCAGAAATCCAGCGCTTGATCCACGGACATGAGCGGCTTTGTGCCCGGCTTGGGATCGGCTACGAGGATGTTGTAGGTCTCGGATACTGAGATCCCCTCCACAAGGGTCTTCGCTAGGAGATCGGGGTCCGAAGAAAGAGCAGGGCCCCGCACTTCCAATCCGAGGGCTTCGAGACAGGCAGCCGTGGCAAAGACCGCCTCCTCGTATTCGGCGAACGTGGGCGGGTCATCCCTGGTGAACTCCCGGAACTGGGGCTTAGGGGGGAGGATGTCCTCGAGATCCTCAAGGCTGGTGCCCGAAGGCAGCGGGAGGGTGGTGGCTGTAGTCGATGTGGGTGGTGTCGGTAGGTCGGTGGTAGGAACACCTCTGCCGACGGAGCCGCCGCTGGTCGAGCAGGCCACAAGAAAGGCCATGAGCAGCGTCAACGGGCGCCACCCACGGCCTTTGTTGCGGCTAGGTCTACCCATTGGGGAGAAGTCAGCTCAGGTAGTTCCAACCGTCCGTGCTTGAGCCACGGGCCCGGTGCTTCGTGTATACGGCAGGAGCACCCATCCACACCTTCGACTCTCCGTCGCGCTGCGGGCCAACGATATTCCAGTACGTTCCCCAGCCATCGGTCATACGGGCAACCACCTGAACCCACTGACACCCGCTTATCTCGACAGTTCTGGCCCAGGGGCCGTCATGCTCTCCGTAGTATCCGCATCCCGCGTGCCAATAGCTCGCGTAGGAGTAGGTCGACGCTCCAGCTGGCAAGGCCAGACTGAGCACTACAGCAAGGGTAGTAATAACTCTGGCTACTGCTTTGTTGCCAAGGGGCATTGAATCGCCCTCCTTTCCCTCTGTTTGCCGTTGGCTGATTGCCCCGCAGGCAGGGATTCGGCGTGCTTCGGTCGAGACCCCTGAAGGGGAACCCCCGGTGTTCCGCCGTTCCCCCGCGGAAGCACGGCGGAAATGTAGTGTGTCCAGGGGGGGGCTGTCAAGCAGCCTCGGTGTCGTGTCCGTCCCGGCCGGCTGGAACCTCGATCGGCGGAGGCGGGCTGCTGGCGGTGTCGCTAATCGTGCTGGCAATCCGATTGCATAGAGGTAGAGGTGACGGTGGGGAGGTGTCAGAGCCGTGTGAAGGCTTCCGGGGGTTTTCGTGACCTGCGGAGACGCCGAGAAAGGACCTTTGACATGGGGTTTCACCACCCATTGGCGTTTATCGATTCGCGGCGTTTCTCAGCCGAACGCGTCCTATGCGCGTCCTGAGCTCTTACCGCGGCGGTACACGCCGAGCCTCAGTCCCAAAGGTCGGGCCGAAGACCTCTGATGGTTTCGAGCACTTCATATGTGATCTGCCGGATCGACCCGGGTCTTGGGCTGCCCATGTCGTGGTGTCCTCGGGCATCTGAAAAGACCCAACCGAGTGTGGTGGAACGCCCGAGGCGAGCGAAGGCCTCGTCCATGTCGGGACTTACGTGGGCGCCGCCCTCCTTGTGGGCCACACCCAAGTCCGGTAGCCCGCCTGTCGTTGCCATTGTGGCTGCATTGCCACCGGGTGGCAATAGGATGTAACTGGCAATCTGTTGCGGTTTCGTAGAGAATGGTCAGATGACTGAGCGAGAAACATCCGAGATGCTCCTCGAGCAGGCTCTCGATGTGCTGGCGGGTCTTCTGCCGCCCGGGTGGACGGTCGAGCGCGGGCAGGGACCGGTGCAGGACGACGGCCTGGCTGATGAACGCTTCTTCGTGAAGGACCGTGGCGGTACCGGCCGTGCGATCCTTGTTGATGCTCGCCCTCGCACCACTCCCGCCGAGTTGGACAGGGCCTACAACGACCCGCTTGCCCGGCGCATCCGCAGAGACGCCGGCAGTCCGATCCTGGTTGTCAGCCGGTATCTCAGTCCCCGCAGTCGCGAAATCCTCGAAGCGGCGGGCATCAACTACCTCGACCTCACCGGCAACGCCCGGATTGCCATCGACTATCCCGGACTCTCGATCAGAACCCAGGGTGCGCAACGAGAGCCGACACCACGGCGACGGCCGGAGCGAGGGATCTCGGGGCCGGCGGCCGGGCGCATCATTCGGGCGCTGGCCGACTTCACGCCTCCCTACTCGGTGACTCGGCTCGCGGAGCTGGCGGGGGTGAGTGCGGGCTACTGCTCGCGAACCCTTCAGGCGCTCGAACGTGAGGCGTTGATCCGGCGTGACAATCGTGGGACGGTCGAGGAGGTGGACTGGCCCGCGATGCTCCGCCGCCGTGGCAACGCCGTGCCGCTGTTCGTCAAGGAGCGGACCGGAACGTACATCGCTCGCAGCGGCGCCCAGGGGGCCCTTGAGGCGCTCCGCGATCTAGGAGATCAGGAGTACGCCGTCACCGGTTCGTTTGCGGCGGCGCGTATCAAGGCGGTGGCCGCCCCGGTCGGGCTCGCCATCTACTCCCCCGATCCCGACGCGCTCGCCGAGACACTGAGTCTGCTCCCCGCAGAGCAAGGCGCCGACGTCCGGCTCGTTCGTCCCGCCGACGAAGGCGTCTTCGCACGGTCAACGACAAGCGACAGCGTCCGCTGGGTGGCTCCCAGCCAGGTGGTACTCGACTGTCTCGGAGGCACCGGCCGCATGCCCCAGGAAGGCGATGCGGTCCTCGAATGGATGATCGAGAACGAAGACGAATGGCGGATCATCCCCGGAGCGTCCTCATGACGGGTCCACCTCTCCTGATGGTCGAGGCTCGCCGGGTGCTGTTGGACGCGCTCGACGCCCGCCGATCATCGCGGCTCGCTGGTGCTCGTCGGTGCACAAGCCGTCTACATCCGCACCTCCGAGATCGCCCTGTCATTCTCGGCCAGCTACACCACCGACGCCGACCTCGCCATCGACCCGACCACGCTCGCCAAGACGCCGCCCCTCGCCGACGTGATGACCGCCGCCGGCTTCGAGCGTACCCAACCCGACCGTCCGGGAATCTGGGGGATGTCGGTCGTCGTCGACGGCCATGACGAGATCATCCCCGTTGACCTCATCGTGCCTGAAGCCCTCGCCGGGCCCGGACGCCGCGGCGCCCGCCTCGCCGGACACGGCAAGCAAGCCGCCGGAAGAGCCGACGGGTTGGAAGCCGCACTCGTCGACAGGTCACCCATGACGATCACCGCCTTGGAGCCCACAGACACGCGATCCGTCGCCGTGGATGTCGCCGGTCCCACGGCGCTGCTGGTGGCCAAGCTCCACAAGATCGGAGAACGTACGGCCCAGGCAGAAGCACGACCCGACCGTGTCATAGCGAAGGACGCCGCCGACAGCCACCGGCTTATGCTCCACCTCGGCGCAGACGCGGCAGCCGAACGCATCGACTCACTCCTCGAACATCCAACCGCCCGCCCCTCCACCAGGACAGCCCTCGGCTATCTGGAAGCCCTCTTCGGCGCACCCGCCGCAGCCGGTGTCCGGCTCGCAGTCGAAGGCCTCAGCTCCGACATACCCGCCGACCGCGTCGAGGCCGTCTGCGTCGGGTTCACCCGATCGGTCCTCGCCCGGCTCGGATCCCAACCCGGCGACTGACAGCGAAAGAGTGCCCCCTCAGGCACCGTGGCAGCGCTTGTACTTGAGACCCGACCCGCACAGGCAACGTTCGTTCCACCCGACCTTGCGACCCGCCGACCGAGCGGGCAGCTTCGTCGTCAACTCGAGTCG
>JBHHWH010000043.1:0-20490 GCA_046756405.1 Acidimicrobiia bacterium
CCATGGTGTGCTCCACACCAGACTCTCTCCTGGTCGGGGGGCTCCAGCTTATCGTGGCGGAAACGAGCCTCTTATCGTGGCGGAAACGAGCCTCGCTCGTGAACCCGGAAGGGTCTCAGCGTGGAGCAGCTAACTTGCCCTCTTCGCTACTGAATTCGAGGGCCAATGACCTCTACATGGGTTACATACAAATTCGGTGGCTCTAGCCTCGCCGACTCCGACGGTTACCGGCGCGTGGCTTCCCTCATCGCCGAAGCACCGGCCCAGCGACGGGCGGTCGTGGTCTCGGCCATGGCCGGGGTGACCGACACCCTGATCGGATTGGTAGCGCGAGCCGCGGAACGAGACCGGAACCTGGAGGAGTCGATCGCAGGGCTCCAGCGGCAACACGGGGAGGTCATCGAGGATCTGGTGGACCCGGATATCGCGGCCAGGCTGATCTCGCAGATAGCAGCGGACTGCAAGAACATCGCCGACGTGCTCCGGGCTACTTCACTCATGGGAGTGGTCTCCGACCACGCCGTAGGTACGGTCTCCGGGTACGGGGAGCTGTGGTCGGCCCGGCTCCTCGCCTCTTATCTCACCACCCTGGAAACGCCGGCGGCATGGCTCGACGCCCGGGAGGTGCTGGTGGTCCAGCCCGCCGAGATGGCACCCCTCGTCGACTGGGAGAGGGCCAGATCCAACCTGACCCGGTGGTTGGAGGCCAGCACCGCCGATAGTGTGGTGATAACCGGGTTCATCGCCTCGGATCACAACGGTGCTCCCACCACCCTGGGCCGAAACGGAAGCGACTACTCGGCGACCATCTTCGCCTCACTGCTTGGCGCTTCCGAGGTGGTGATCTGGACCGACGTGGACGGGGTGATGAGCGCCGATCCCCGACTCGTCCCCCAGGCCCACGTTCTGGAGCACCTCTCCTACAACGAGGCCATGGAGCTGGCCTACTTCGGAGCGGAGGTCATCCATCCGGCCACCCTGACCCCCGCCGTCGAGATCGGGATCCCGGTCACGATCCGTAACACCTTCAACCCCAACTCGCCCGGCACCCGCATCACTTCCGAGTCGATTCGCGACCGTCCCGTCAAGGGCCTGGCCTCCATCGGGGACATAGCTCTTGTCAACCTGGAGGGCACGGCCATGATCGGCGTGCCCGGCATCTCAGAGCGGGTGTTTTCGGCTCTCCGAGACCGGGGAGTCTCGGTGGTGATGATCTCCCAGGGAAGCTCCGAACATTCGATCTGCTTCGCCGTCCCTGAGACCCAGGCTGATGAGGCGAAGGCCGCCGTGGCCAGGGCCTTCGCCCCGGAGATCCACCATGGGCTGATCCAAGAGCCCGAGGTGACCCCCGACTGCACCATCCTCGCCATCGTCGGCGACGGCATGTCAGGCACTCCGGGCATCGCCGCCCGTTTTTTCACCTCCCTCGCTCGGGCCGGGGTGAATGTGAGGTCGATCGCCCAGGGGGCCTCCGAGCGGAACATCTCGATCGTGATCGACAGTGCCGATGCCGCCAGGGCTCTGCGCGCTGCCCACTCCGGGTTCTACCTCTCCCGGCACACCCTCTCCATCGGCCTGATCGGCCCCGGGCATGTGGGGGCCACCCTCCTCGACCAGATGGCGACTCAGATCGGCAGGCTGGTCGACGAGTTCGGCGTCGATCTTCGGGTTCGCGCCATCGCCACCAGTAAGAGAATGGCCACCGACGAGCACCGCATAGATCTTGAGAGCTGGCGGGAGGCCCTGGAGGCATCCTCAACAGCTCCGACCGACCTCGAGGCGCTGGTCTCCTACGTCCACACCGACACCGTTCCCCATGCCGCCATCATCGACTGTACAGCCAGCGACGAGGTCGCATTGAATTACCGGGACTGGCTGGCCCAGGGGATCCACGTGATCACCCCTAACAAGAAGGCCAACACCGGCCCCATCGACTACTACCGGGCGCTCAAGGAGATATCGCGCCGCGCCGACGCCCACTACTTCTACGAGACCACCGTGGGAGCGGCGCTACCGGTGATCCAGACCCTGAGGGACCTGGTCCAGACCGGAGACCGGATCTATCGCATCGAGGGGGTCTTCTCCGGGACCCTCTCCTACTTGTTCAACAACTTCGACGGGTCGAAGCCCTTCTCGGCGATAGTGGGCGCCGCCCGAGAACAGGGCTACACCGAACCCGACCCCCGGGAGGACCTGTCGGGAATGGATGTGGCCCGCAAGGTGGTGATCCTCGCCCGGGAGATGGGGATGGAAGTCGAATTGGAGGACCTGGAGATCGAGGGCCTGGTCCCCGAGGAGCTGGCGGGTGGGTCGGTGGATGAGTTCCTCACCAACTTGGAAGGCCACGATGAGGAGATGGTGGACCTGCTCCAGGTAGCCAGGGAGCGGGGCGAAGTACTGCGCTTCGTGGGTGTCATCGACCCCACCGAGGGCTGCCGGGTCTCCCTCCGCGCCTATCGGGAGGACCATCCCTTCGCCCGCATCCAAGCCACCGACAACATCGTCACCTTTCGTACTGCCCGCTACCACGACAACCCCCTGGTGGTCCAAGGTCCCGGAGCCGGCCCTGAAGTCACCGCCGGCGGTGTCTTCGCAGATCTCCTCCGCCTCGCCAACTATCTCGGCGCCACCCTCTAACCCGGGCACATAATGCACCAGACCCCGGATCTGGAGCGTTGGGCAAAAAGGACGGGCTCAGCGCCCGATCTCGGGATCCTCCTGGATCACCCGGGTGCGGACGGTGAACACCGAGTCCCCCGATAGGATGCCGCCCCGACCGAAGAGCCGCCCCTCCTGCCAGTTCGACAAGCCCAGCTCCGGCTTACCCAGGGCAAACTGGCCGTCCACCCATCGGGTGAAGCCGTTGCCGACGAAGGGGGCGTCGATGGTCTCGAAGAAGCGGCGGTGCTCAACCTGGTCTTCAGAGATGAGGGTGGCGATGAAGTGGGGGCTCTGGACGTTGAACAACTCCACGGCGGTATCGACGCCGGGGACCACGGTAAGGGTGACCTCGGGGCTCTCCTCCCACTCCCACTCCCGGCCCAGCTCACCGTCGCCGATCAGCTCGGTGCGCGGCTCGCGGACCTCGCCTTCAGCCCTTGTGATCACCGCTTCTTCCCACCAGCCATCGGGAACGTGGGGGGCGGCAGCCTCGGTGGCGTGCAGTTTGGAGACCGTACCCCGCCGCTGCCCGGCCCGCTCTAGGGCGTCGAGGAAGGCGGGGACCAGATCGTCGGCTCGGCTCTCCGGGATGCAGACGGTGTTGACGGTGTTGCACACCTTCCGGTCCAGGGAGTGGAAGACGGCAGCGGCGAACCAGTCGACCGAGGCTTGGTCGCCGGCGATGATCCAGGCACCCCCCGTCCCGTGAAGGCTGACCGGAATCCCCGCCTGGCGGGCTACAGCACCGAGCTGGGAGACGGCAGCACCCGACCCCCGGGCCACCGCCAGCCCCAGCCTGGAGTCGGCAAAGAGGGCCCACCCGGCGGCATGGGAGCGGGCATCGACAAGAGCCAGAGCCCCCGCCGGGAGTCCGGACTCCTCCAGGGCAGGCTCCACGGCGTGCTCCATCATCGCCCGGGCCGTCTCCAGAGCATCGGAGCCGATCCGGAACACCACCGTGTTCCCGCCTCGAAGCACCCCGGCGGCGTCGGCGAGCACGTTGGGCCGGCCTTCGAAAACGAAGCCCACAACCCCGAGGCCTGCGCGCACTTGCTCCAGGATCCAACCCTCATGTTCGACAGTCTCCACTACCTCGCCCCGGCTGGACCGACTCTGTGCCCACATCTCTAGACCTTCAACCATGGAGTGGCGCATCCCCTCGGAGAGGACCAGCCGGGTAGTCGACCGCCCTCGCTCCCTGGCCCGCTCCACGTCGGCCTCGTTCGCCTCAGCTACCGGAGCGAAGCTCGCCTCATCATCGAGGCGGGCAGCGAAGGCCCGGAAGAAAGTGTCGATCTGAACGTCGCTGACCGCACCCATGTGGGCGAAGGCCCCCACGGCCTGATCGACGGCCTCTGTCGCCGCCTCCCAGTCAGCGTGGGGAATGTGGAGGAGGTCACCAGTGATCTGGACCACCACCAGCCGATCTCCGCGACAGAAGGCCTTGGCTAGTTCGGCGTCCACCAGGGCCACCTTGTCGCCGCCGTAGACGATCGGCATCCCAGCTTCGAGATGGGTCAGGGGTTGTTCCATTATCGAATCCTATGCCAGCACCACGAGGTCGTCGCGATGGATGACCTCTCCACCCACCCGAGAGCTGTGCCGGCCGCGGTGTTCCCGGATCTCCTCCGAAGAGAGGGCGACAAGGCCCTTGGCCACCGTCTCCCCCCGGCCGGTGACCTCCACCGCGGCACCCGCCGGAAAATCGCCCCCGACTCCGGTCACCCCCACCGCAAGAAGCGAGCGGCCTCTCTGGGTGAGGGCTTCGACCGCCCCTTCGTCCACTTCGATCCTCCCTTCAGAAGGAAGCCCGAAGGCAATCCACAGCTTGCGCGCCGGAAGCCGGGACTCCCTCGGGGCGACCCAGGTTCCGACTTCATCACCACTGACGGCGCGGACAGCCACATCGGGTTCCGAAGCGGCAGCGATCACGGTGGGGATGCCAGACCAGGCGGCCATCTGCGCCGCGGCCACCTTGGTCGCCGGGCCACCCGAGCCCAGGGAGCCACCCCGAGCGTGGCGAAGCAACACATCCAGGGCTTCATCGGTGTGCTGAACGGCCCGAAGAAGTTGAGCCGACGAAGAGAGGGTCGGGTCGTGGCTGAACAACCCGGGCGTGTCGCTTAGCAGGATGAGCATGCCTGCTCGAACCAGGTGGGAGACGATCGCCGCCAGCCGGTCGTTGTCTCCGAACTTCAGCTCATCGACCACCACGGTGTCGTTCTCGTTGACCACAGGAACCACTCCGAGCCGGAGCATCCGGGCCAGGGCCTCCCTGGCGTGAAGGTACTGCTCCCGCCGGGAAAGCACGTCCCGGGTGATCAGGACCTGACCCACGGGTCTCTCCTGGACAGCGAAGGCGTCGGCGTAGAGGTTGATGAGACGGCCCTGCCCCACCGCCGCCGCCACCTGAAGGTCGGGTAGCTCCCGAGGTCGTGTCTCCATACCTAACAGTGGAAGACCGGCCGCCACCGCTCCTGAGGTCACGAGAACGCTCGGATGGCCTCGCTCCCATAGGGCACCGACGTGGCTGGCGACGAGGCGGATGGCCTCAGGGTCGGCCTGGCCGGTCCCGGAGACGAGGCTCGAGGATCCGACCTTGAGCACCACCGGGGCTCCGGGGGGAACAGCGCTTCTCATCTGGGAGGAGTTGACGGGGTCATCGGTGATAGATCAGCGCGTAGGAACCACAATGGCAAGCCGAAAAACGCCGTTTGTAGTATCTACCCGCCTGAAGCACCGATGCTGAGACCTGCCGAACAACCCGGAACCCTCCCCCGACCCGGCCCGGTCGGCCGAGTGGGGCGGTTTCTGCTTGGCCTCATCGCCGGCACCATTCTCGTCCTCGTTCTGCTGCCGCGGCTAGAGGCCCCTCCGGGTCACCGGTCACCCGCTCCCCTATTCCTCGTCGTCGCAGCAATCGCCGTCTACATTCTCCCCGACATCACCCGGGTGACCTTCCGTCGTCGCTGGGGTCGGAAACCGATAATGGTCGGAGCCGCCGTGGTGGTCGTTCTCGCGATAGTGGACCTGGTCGTCTACGGCCGCCTCTACGCACCGCCCCTGGCCTGGTACCTGTTCCTTCTCGTGGAGGTGGTCTTCGCGATCGCCGCGGTGTCTCTCTTGGTGGCCGCCGTTCTCGCGGTTCCCGGCTGAGAGCTTCGCGCCGTGCCCTACGTGATAGGACAGATTCGCAAACAACCGGCCACCGACTTCACCTGACCCAGCCTCTGGTCCCCTCTGGACGAGTGGGAGCGCCGCAGAACCGACAGCCGATAGGGTTGTAGCGCCCCCTTGGGGGCGCTACAACGAACAGGGCGAGCTCCTTCCTTACCTGGCCTCGGCGACCTCCTTGGCAGCGCCGTTGGCCTCCACGAAGTTCTTCAGGTTCACCACCTCGTGCTGGAAGACGAACTCCGGGTAGGCGTCGCTGCCGTGCTCTGAACGATCCAGGCCCGCCAGCTCCTCCTCGGGGCTGACCCGCATCCCGACGACCAGGTCGATCAGCTTGAACACCACATAAGAGGTACCCAAGGCCCAAACGATTATGGCAACCGCACCGATGAGCTGGGGCACCAGCGCGGCGTCATCGGAGAAGAGCGCCACGGCGATCAGACCCCACAGCCCGGCTGTCCCGTGGACGGAGATCGCCCCCACCGGATCGTCTACTCCGAGACGCTCGATGAGGATGACCGAGCCCACCATGAGGGCACCGGCGATGAAGCCTACGAGGATGGCTGCTCCGAATCCGAGTGAGGCAGCCCCGGCCGTGATGCCGACCAAGCCCGCTAGGACTCCGTTGACGGTGAATCCCACGTCGGGCTTACCCAACGCAAACCAGGACGCATACATCGCTCCGATCGATCCAGCGGCAGCCCCGAGAGTGGTGATCACCGCAGGAGTGGCGATGTCCTGGCCCACAGCGGCAAGCGTTGAGCCCGCGTTGAACCCGTACCAACCGAACCAGAGGATGAACACACCGAGAGCCCCGTGGGTTAGGGAGTGTCCCGGGATTGCTTGCGGTCGTCCCTCGGCGTCGTACTTGCCAATACGGGGCCCCACCACCAGCACCCCGGCGAGGGCAGCCACACCTCCAAGCATGTGAACCACTCCAGAGCCGGCGAAGTCGAAGAAGCCCAGCTCCGCTAGCCATCCACCGCCCCACACCCAGTGGGTCACTACCGGGTAGATGAGCCCGGTGATAAAGGGCGTGTAGAGAAGGTAGGAGGTGAACTTGACCCGACCGGCTATGGCGCCGGAGATGATGGTCGCCGCGGTGGCGGCGAAGACTACCTGGAAAAACCACTCTCCGGCTCGGGCGCTGTCGTTGAAAAAGAAGACGTCCCCGTAGGCAATCAGACCCCCGACAGTTGACCCACCGTAGGCAAGACTAAAGCCCACTGCCCAGTAGACGACGGACCCCACCGAGAAGTCCATTACGTTCTTCATGATGATGTTCCCGGCGTTCTTGGCCTGGGTGAATCCCGCCTCTACCAAGGCGAAGCCCGCCTGCATGAACATCACAAGGACCCCGGCAACAACAAGCCAGACCTGGTCGACCGCGATGCTTACCTGTTCCATAGCTACCTCACTTGCTCAGTTTGGAGCGGGAAGGTAGAAGCGGGCTGTTTCCAGTCAATGGCCGCCCTGTTACACCCTGGTTACGGGTAGGTAAGAGGTGGATTTCGCGGGCACCAGATGGGCCACCATGATCAGGCTGATGTCAGAACCCACCGCAACTCCACGCCACACCAAGACCCTCGAGGCCCGGGCGAAGCGGCTGGAGTACGCCACCATCGCCTGGAACGTCGGCGAGGCGGTGCTCACCATCGCCCTGGGAACCGTTGCCGGTTCGCTGGCGCTGATTGGTTTCGGCACAGTCTCCGTGGTCGAGGTGTTCGCTTCGGGGGTCGTCGTCTGGCACCTCTTCCCCGGCGATAACAGCGACCACACAGACCGCACCCGTAGGGCCCTGCGGCTCATCTCGGCTGCCTTCGTCCTCCTGGCAACAGCGCTCGCCGTGGCCGCCATCAACGACCTCGTCAGCGGCAGGCGAGCCGGCGAGTCTCCGTGGGGGATCGCCTACCTGACCCTCACCGCAGCGGTCATGTTTGGGCTAGCCGTCGCCAAGAGGCGCACCGCCATGGAGCTTGGGTCTGAACCTCTGCACTCTGAGGCCACCATCACCTTTCTCGATGGGGTCCTGTCTACGACGACGCTCCTCGGACTCGCCCTCAACGCTTACGCGGGACTGTGGTGGGCCGATCCTCTGGCGGGCCTGTTGGTCGCCCTGGCCGCGATGAGGGAGAGCCTGGAGACTTGGCGGGAGGGCAGCGCGCTCTGACGCGGACACCTACCCTCGGTCGAGCGATCGCCCCGGGTCAGGTAGTCGGTATCTGTCTCGACACTCCCCTTGACATTCCAGCGGGCTGGAAGGTGTAGCTTAGGTGGCGAGCCAAACTCAGCCGGAGGATTCAGATGAACACAACCGCAGCCAAGTCCGTAGCCGTAAGGGCTCCGGGTGGGATCCATGACACCGCTCCTGTCCTACGAGCCCACGGAGTCGCCAAGTCCTACCGGAGGGGGTGGCGGCGGTCGCCGCTGAGAGTGCTGGTAGACGCCAACCTCTCCCTCCATCCCGGCGAGGTTGTCGGCCTCGTCGGCGAGAACGGGTCGGGAAAGACCACCTTCATGAAGATCCTGGTGGGAGCCCTTGCCAAGGACGCAGGCAACCTCGAGTGTCACGGGTCCCTCGGGTACTGCCCCCAGGAACCTGTCCTTTACGAGAGGCTTACCTGCGACGAGCACTTCGAACTGTTCGGACGGGCCTACGGGCTGGATCCGGCTTTCATAGAGCGAAGCCGGAACGAGATTTACGAGGTTCTCAACTTCACCGACTACCGCGACATGAGGGCCGAGGAACTCTCCGGAGGGACCAGGGCCAAACTGAACCTCGGCCTCGCCCTGCTCCCCGACCCCGACATCCTGCTCCTCGACGAGCCTTACGCCGGGTTCGACTGGGACACCTATGTTCGATTCTGGGAGCTGACCAATCAGCGGCGCAACGCAGGGCGGGCGGTGCTCATCATCAGCCACTTCGTCGCCGACGAGGAGCGATTCGACCGCATCGTCCACCTTCGGGACGGGAGAACCCACCAGTGAGAACCGTGGTCCGACTCACCGGTCGATATCTAGCGGAATACGCACGGCGGCCCCTCAACCTGGTGCTTCTCCTGGCGGTGCCGCTGGTGTTCGTGAGCCTCTCCGCCGGAGCCATCGCCGACTTCGCCGAAGCCGTAGGGGGAGTCGCCGACGCCAGCCAGCTCGACGCCACCACCGCGGCCTGGGCGGCGGCATTCATCGCAGGAGTCGCCGGCTTCTTCCATGTCCTGGGCTCGCGCGAGGCTGACCGGAGGCTCGCCGCGGCAGGCATGGGAGCGGGAAGGGTCGTGTCCGCCCGGCTGGTCTCCGGCCTGATCCTCTCCCTCCTCGCCGCCGCCGCAGCCCTGGTCGCCCTCGCCGCGGCCACTGGGATCGACGAGCCGGCCCGGGCGGTCGCTGGCAGTCTCATGGCCGCCTTCATCTACCTCGGAATCGGCGCCCTGGTCGGCGCCCTAGTCCGCAGCGACGTCAACGGCTCCCTAGTGGTGGTCTTCATCTGGATGTTCGACGTCTTCCTGGGGCCGGCCATGGCCGGAAGCGACGTCTGGATAACCCGTCTCTTCCCCACCCACTTCCCCACCCTGGTCATCCTCGACTCCCCCTCGGACTACGCGGGCCCGGTAGGAGACCTGGGTTGGGCACTGATCTGGACGTTCGGTTCGCTGCTTCTGGCCGGTTTCGTTTTCGCCGCCACCACCCAGGGACCGAGGGAGAAGACCCCGATTCGGGGGGCCGGGTGGAAGCGTCTCGCTGCCGGTCTGCGTTTCGGGTTCAGGGACTACCGACGGAACATCGCCATGTGGGTCCTGCTGATCCTTTTACCGGTGCTCTTCATAAGCCTCAGCTTCTACGTAACACCCGACGAACTCGCCCCCCTGGAACTGACCGAGAACGGGGTCACGTCCATTGAGCTGATCTCCATGGTCGACCTTCATGGAGCGATCATGGTGCCGATCACCATCGGATTCCTGGCGGGACTCGCCGGCCTGTTCGTCGTCCAGGGATCCATCGAAGCGGACGCCCGGCTCTCCCTCGCCGGTTTCAAGCCCCGCGAGCTCCTCGGCGTGCGGCTCGGGATCATCACCCTTGCCGCCCTGGTCACCACCGCCGTCTCCCTGGGGGTGACCGCCGTCGACTTCGAGCCGCGGAGCTGGGGATGGTTCATCTTGAGCAACGCCGCGGTGGCGATCACGTACGGGATGCTGGGCGTCCTGGTCGGGATCGTCTTCGGCAGGCTCGGCGGGTTGTACGTGATGTTCCTGCTGCCCTTCATCGACGTCGGCTTAGGACAGAACATCATGTTCTCGGCAGCCCCTCCCGACTGGGGAGCTCTGCTGCCCGCCCGGGGCGCCGTCCGGGTGATGGTCGACGCCGCCTTCACCCCCACCCTGGATGTAACCGGAGACGTCTATCTCGCCGGAGGATGGCTGGCGGTCCTCGGCTTGGCCACGGCCCTTGCGTTCTGGCGTCTGGCCCGCCCCAGCAGGGCTTGACGATCAAAGCCTTCAGTTTCGACCAGAGTGGTAGCCATGGAACTGGGAATCACCTCCTTCGCCGAGACCCTGCCCGACCCCGACACCGGGGAGGTGATCAGCCACGGAGAGCGTCTCAGCCAGGTCCTCGACGAGATCGTCCTGGCCGAGGAGGTGGGCCTCGACGTCTACGGCCTGGGTGAGCACCACCGCCCCGACTTCGCCTCATCCGCGCCGGCCGTGGTGCTGGCCGCTGCCGCCGGGCGCACCAAGAGGATCCGGCTCTTCCCCGCGGTGGCCATCCTCAGCACCGACGACCCGGTTCGGGTTTTCCAGCAGTACGCCACCCTGGACCTGATCTCCTCAGGACGGGCGGAGCTGCTGGTGGGTAGAGGCTCTTTCATCGAGTCCTTCCCCCTCTTCGGCTACTCCCTCTCCGACTACGACGAGATCTTCGCCGAGAAGCTCGACCTCCTCCTCCAGATCCGCGAGAACGAGGTGGTCACCTGGTCGGGCAGGTTCCGTCCCCCCATCAGCAGCCAGGGCATATACCCCCGGCCCGAGCGGCCTCTACCCATCCGGGTGGCAGTGGGGGGTACGCCCCAGTCCGTGATCCGTGCTGCCACCAGGGGCCTGGAGCTGGCCCTGGCCATCATCGGGGGCAGCCCGGAACGGTTCGCCGTGCTCACCGAGTTGTACCGCCGAACCCTCGAGGAGTCGGGTTTCGACCCGGAGACGAAGCCCATCGCGGTCCACGCCCACGGTTATGTGGCCGAGACCACCGAACAGGCCGCCGAGGAGTACTACGACTCCTATGCACTGGCGATGACCCGCATCGGCCGGGAGCGGGGGTGGGGGCCGATGACCCGGGCCCACTACGACCTGATGCGCTCCCCCGAAGGCTCCCTGGTTCTAGGGGACCCCGAGACCGTGGCGGCGAAGATCCTCCGCTGGCGGGAGATCCTCGGAATCAACCGCTTCGAGCTTCACATCAGCGTCGGCACCCTCCCCCACCACCGGGTGATGCGCAGCATCGAACTCTTCGGAACTCAGGTGGCTTCCCTGGTGCGCTGATTGCGGCCAGGGCGGCCCCTCGACCACCGAGCATGCTCAGCTCGACTCGGTAAGGCCCCCATGGTTGGTGGACCACCCCGAAGGGTCAAAAAAGGCCTGTCGTCAGAACCAGCGGCGGAGCCAGGTCTTTTCGAAGAGGATCTTGCCGACGTGCCAGCGGCGACTCACCGGGTGCAGGCGCACTTCGGGCGTGGGCTCGGCATAGAAGTCACCGCGTCCGAACCCGGCCTTGCCTCCTCCGGTTTCGATGAAGCACTCCCCATGCCCGTCGAATCGCGTTGTGTCACCCCCGCTGATCTCGGCAGCGATGTTGTGGGCAACCACAAGGGCCTCGCGTTCGGCGAAGACACCGGCCTTGGGGAGGGGCTTGCCCAGCTTGAGGGGGATGTTGGTTACATCTCCAATCGCATACACGCCGGGGTGCCGAGTCTCCAGACTGGCGCGGTCCACGGGGATCCAACCGCTCTCGTCCACCAGACCCGCCCGGGTGACAACCTCTGGGGCACGGTGGGGGGGCACATAGGCCAGCAAATCGAAATCCGCGGTCGCGCCGCCGGCGAAGGTTATGCGCCGTCGCACCGGGTCCACGGCCACCACCTGGTGCTCTGGGTGGTAGGCAATTCCCTTCTCCTCGACTATCTGGCGCACACCGGCCGACACCTCGGGGCCGGCGACACCCAGGGGCCCGGGTTCGGCGGCGTAAAGGTCGATGGTGCTGCCATCGCCCAACCCGCGCTTGCGAAGATGGTGATCGATGAGCATGGCGGCCTCGTAGGGAGCCGCAGGGCATTTGTAGGCCGGAGCAGCGGTCAGTACTACGACTCGCCCCCCTCCAAAGGTGGCCAAGGCGTCCCGAAGGGTCTCGGCTCCGTCCAAGGTGTAGAAGTTGTGGCCTGCTTCGGGCAAACCGGGGATCGTCTCCGGAGCAAGGCCAGCACCTAGCGAGACCACTACATAGTCGGCCTCGATCGCCGGGCCACCGGCACTACCCGGCTCGGTTACCCAGACACGGCGGGCTTCGACGTCGATCTCCTCGATCTCACCGATGACAACCTCAATCCCCTTCCGCTCCAAACGCCTCAGTGGTCTCGAGATCTGGCGCGCCGTCCGCCCTCCTGTCATCAGCCAGAGGAAGGAAGGAGCAAACACGTGGTCGGCCTGGCGATCGATGAGCACGACTCGGTGGGGTTGGGGAAGCTTGCGGCGCAGCGTCCCCGCGGTGACTGCGCCCCCGACCCCGCCTCCCAATACGATAACGGTCTTGGCAGTGTTCATGTTGTGTCCGTCCCTTCGTGATCTCGGTTCAGAAGACCAGCACGCGATCGGCCTGCTGGGTCCATTCCGTAAGCTCCGCCATCGTGCTGCGGCGGCAGCCTTCGGCCAGCTCGGCCTCGGTCATACCCCGGGCATCCATACACGTGCCACAGACGCCGATTTCTCCGCCGCGGCGGGCCACCGACCGCAGCATCAGTTCGAGGTTGTAGTAGCCCTGGGGCACCTTCTGGCCTGTCTTGGCACAGACCGCAGCGTCGCCGATGAGGAATACCCTCACCTGCTCTCCGTCCCGTTTGGCGAGGGTTCCGGCGAGGCGTAGTCCGTTGTAGCTGCGCTCGGTGCCATACGGCGGATCGTTGAGAATGAAGAGGGTGGACTTCACCTGCTGGCCTCCCTCACCCTGGCGGCGCCGGTCGACGAGTCACGTGGGGTCCTCTCCAACGGCCACAGGAAGTCCCGCCTGGCGCCACTCGGGAAAACCATCCTCGAGGCGCCGAACGCGGAAACCTCGGCGCCGCAGCAACTCCAGCGCCTGGGGAGCGAGCACGCAGTAGGGGCCTCGACAGTACGCCACGATCTCGGCGTCTCGAGGAAGGCTGGCCATTCGCCTTCGCAGCTCTTTCAGGGGCACAGAGACCGCGCCGGGGATGTGACCGGCCTCATACTCTTCTCGCGGTCGAACATCCAGGACCACCACTTCACCCTGGTCGGCGCGCTCCAGGAGCTCTTTTCGATCGATGGGCTCGAGCTGGTCGCGCGCTTCGAAGTAGTCCCTGACGATCCTGTCCACCTCGGCGTAGCGATCGCTGGCCAGGTCGCGCAGGTTGATGAAGAACTGGCACACCGCATCATCCGCCAGGCGATAGAACACCCTTGTCCCTTCCTTGCGGGTGATGACGAGTCGTGATTCGCGCAAGACCCGGAGGTGCGCCGATGTGTTGGTGACGCTCATCGCTGCCGCTTCGGCGAGAACCTCGACGCTTCGCTCCCCCTGACACAGCAGGTCCAACAGCTCAATTCGCTTGGGGTGGGCAACGGCCTTGCCGATGCGGGCAAACTGGGTGTACAGCCCGTCCTTGACCATCCGGCCGCTCAGCGTGGTGTTCATTGTTGGCTATTCTATCAATTTATAGAATAGTGGCAAGATCGTTTCGGCCGGCGACGGCTTACGCCAGCAAGGTCAGGTATCAGACGTCTCCGATCCCGCGGCTTCGGCGTAGACCACGAACCGGTGCTCCCGCACCACCGGGTAGATCCGCCGGAAGATCTCGGCGTCGGGGGGAAACTCCGGACCTCGCACCCCCTCGATCTCATATAGGCCGATCTCGCCGTAGCCGACGAATAGACCCGGATAGGTGGAGACCATCTCCTTGAGGGGTCGATGACCGGTGGGCCGTCCACCGGATCACCCCCCGCTCGAGGAACAGCCGTTAGAGGCCGGCTATCAGCTAGGAGATAAGGGGCCCCGTTTCACTGCCACCGAGCAGGGCGAGGTCTCAGGAGTCGAGGCCTAGGTCGGCCAGAAGCTGCTCGGTGGGGACGAACATCTCGGCGTAGTGGTGGCCCCAGACGATGCGGCGGTCCTGGTCGACAAGGGCGAAACTGTGGCCGGGCCGATCGGCGTGTCCATAAACTCCGATCATCCCGTAGGCGTTGGAGACCGACCGATCGCCGTCGATGAGGATCGGAGTGGTGATGCCGAACCGCTGCGCTTCGGCGGCCACCAGTTCGGGAGGGTCGACCATGACCGGAACCAGGGTGATGCCACGCTGACGTAGCGCCTCCTCGACTTCGGGGATCTGGAGGAAGCAGCCGTCACATCCTGGACCCATGGAGAAGTAGAGGAGGGCATCGCCTTCTGCGAGCAGCTCGTCTAGGTCGTAGCGGGCCCCGTCGGTGGCGAAAAGCTCGAAATCGGGTGCCGGTGCGCCCACTTCGGTCGGTTCAGGCTCCTGGACTCCGGCGAGCGCCGCGACGATGAGGCCGGCCACGGGGAGAAGGATGGCGAGCCATGCCCACCAGGACATCCCTCGCTTGCTAGCCGCGGAGGCCATCGACGCCCCTTTCAACGGCGGTTTCCTGGTCTTCTGGGTCATGACAGCTCCCTTCTCGAATCGGATCAGAACTTTCCGGTGGATGGCTACGACGGCGTCCCGATATCGCCACGGCCGCTACGGCGACTGCCACCAACGCCAGGCCCACCACCACATCGGGTACCGGTTCCAGCCACCGCACGAGGGGTGTGAGCCGGTCTTCGATCCAGGTGCCCACTCGGGCCTGAGCGCTGGAGGCCAGGGTTGCTCCAGTGGCTCCGATGAGGATCAGACCGATCCCCATCAGGGCGTAGACCACGCCGGCAGTCAGGTCCAAGGTGGTGAGGACAACTTCTCGGCCCATAAGCCGTAGGCGCCTCTCCCTACCTCCCCAGCGGAATCGACCTCCCCACCGGTCCCAGAACAGAGCCAGGATCACCAGGGGAAATACCATCCCGAACACGTAGGCGAGACCGATGCTCACTCCCTGGATGAGGGAGGGGGCGAGGGCAGAGAGGGTCAGGACACCGGCAAGGACGGGAGCGCAGCACGCCGAAGCCGCCCCGGAGAAGACACCGAGCACGAAAACTCCTCCGGAGTCGGTGCGCTGCACGTCGGGTGAGCCACGCATGATCGGAAGCATCCAGTTCTTGCCGGAGATGGCCAGATAGGCGAGGACCAGCATGAGGATCCCCCCGGCTACGTATACCGCGCCATGGAGACGGAGCAGACCCTGGGCCAGGATTCCCAATCCGAGGGTCACCGGGACCAGGACGACGGCGATTCCCGCGGCGAAGATGAGCGAGAGGGGCACCAGTCGCCACCGGCTGTTACGCACCGCCGCGGCCAGGTATGAGGGGAACAGCACCACGACACAGCAGGGAGCGAACAGGGCGACAGAACCGGCGAGGAAGGCTGCTATCAGGGAGCCGCCTAGGTAGAGCCCTTCCATGTCATCTCCTCCGGGTCAGCCGTTGGTCCAGGTGACGGATCAGCTTGCGGCGGGAGATGCGGCCATGCCCGAAACGCTCCCCGTCGATGAGCAGAAGCGGCGGGAAGCCCATGCTGTGGCGGCGGGACAGCGAGAGCCCTTCGCTGGAGGAGAGATCCACCTGCCGAACCCGGAGCGGATACTCGGCCTCAAGGTCGGAGAGGACGGCCTTGGCCTCCTCGCAGAGGTGACAGCGCGGGGCTGTCACCAGCACTACGTCAATGGCCACCCGAGCCCATGCCTCGGAGGCTGGTCCACCGTTCCTTGCAACCGACGACTCCTCGCCGTCAGCCCTGGCGTTCATAGCTGGCCTTCTCGGTGTCGCTCCAGGTGATCCCCAGCTCCGCTGCCCACTCCGCGATGGTGCCCGCGCAGGCACCGGGATCTCTCAACCAGGGATGATGGTCGACTCCCTTCAGCTCCACCAATCGGGCCTCCCGGCGGCTGATTGCCAGTTGGCGAACCGCCTCCACGGGGGCTGTCGTGTCCTGATCCCCGTGAAGGAACAGTACGGGAATGTGAGGGGAGAGACGCCGCAGGTCTTCGGCGGGGTCGTGTTTGTAGAGCACCTCCCACAGCGAGGTGGTGGAGGACATGAAGTTGTGCTCCACCAGGTCCCGGGCGACCTCCCGGGGTATTTCGCGGAGGATCAGCGGAAGGAGCGGCCCAAGGAGGCGCCGGGTGGTCATGCAGGCCAGGGCGGTGAGGACCATGTTGGTGAAGAACCAGCCCTGGGGCCGCCGGCGAAACCAGCTCCTGGCTCCTTCGGGCCCTCCGTAGGTGGGGAGACTGATGAGCACCAGCCCCGAGACCTGCTCGGGATGCCTGGTCGCGTAGGCGAGGGCGAGGGCCGCGCCCATCGAGTGGCCTACCAGTACAGAGGGCGCACGGGTGGAGAGGATAGGTTCCAGAGCAGAGAGATGGGCATCCAGGGTGTACCGGATGAGGGGGCGTGGCGACCGGCCGAATCCGAACAGGTCCACCAATGTGGCCCCAGGAGGGAGGCGGGATTTGCCCTCGACGGCGCTCCAGTAGACGCCGGTGCCGCCTATCCCGTGCAGGAACACCAGTGAGGGCCTCGCGGGAGGCCCACCGATTGCACGTGCCGAGAGTGCCCTCGGCTTCGTGCGGAGCTGCCCCCACCCTCCCCGAGGTCGGGTTCGGGGGCGGGCGGGGGCGTCCGCAACCATGGGCCCTTCGGGGCGGTGCCATGTGGTGGTGACGATCTGGCTCCCCGATCTGGATTTCATGGCAGCCTGACGGGTGCACCCCGGGTCGTGGGGTATCGATCCGCCAACCAGCGGCAGGCAGGAACCACGAGGGCGAACCAGAAGCCGTAGGCAAGGGCCTCCACCAGCCCGAGGAAAAAGCTGCCCACGGTCAGCCATTCGAACCCGGGCAGATACGGAGCCCAGGCTTCACGCATGGCCCACTGGGGGAAGAGAATGTCCCAGCCGACGCACAACACATAGGAGAGAGCGAGGAATCCCCCCAGCACCAGGGCGAGGGGCAGATATTCGATCCGCTTGTTGGTGGTCATGACCCTTTCCCTTCTCTTGATACGCCTTACTCAGAGTCCTACTGGTCAAAGATAAGGCTTCCAGTCGCCTGGAATGTCAAGCCCGGGCAGGGCCTCAGCGCTCGTAGATGAGAGCGGCCTCGGTGAATCCGTCTACCTCAGCCGCGGTCTTGTTGGGGAATGTCTCCACCATCAGGCGCCGGTCGTCGAGAAGCTGGAAGATCACCACCCCGCGTACCTGGTCGTAGTTGACCGCCCGGATCCCCTTCACCAGGCTGACCCGGTCCCAGCGTTCGCCACCGGCGTAGTAGTCGTAGTCGACGAGTTCGTAGACCACCATGCCCGAAGCCACGCTGACCTCGGCGGGATCCGGAGCGTTTCCCCGCACCCCAAACTGGGCCGAGGCACCATCAAGGGTGCCTATGGACACCACTATCTGGGAAGGGTCAAAGAGGTCGTAGGTCACCGACAGATGCCCAGACCAGTAGCGCTCCGGGTCTGAACCTCCGTACCCGCCGGTGCCCTCCTGAAACCAGTTTCCTCTAAGCCGGCCGTCGATGTCGTAGGCGAACCGTCCAGCGAAGGGCTCCTCGACTCGGGGACTCTTGGCGATCATCGCCTGACGTATCGACTCGGTGAAGTACTGCAACGTGTCGGGGACGTGGATCTTCCACGGTTCCTGTCGATAGTGCTCGGGCACTAACAGACTCTCGGTCGTGTACGACAGATCCACGAGGTTGTAGCGGCGGGTCGGTCATCGTCCAAGACGACGCTTGACGGCGGAGGCTTCCGAAGCGACCGGCCTTCGATCGGCAGCAGGCGCCACGATCCCGAGATGGGTTCTCTCCCAATCATTGGGTTCCGCTGGTCCGGCGCGCCCGCGTCATCGTTCATGGCGCTCCTTGAGCTTCTCCAACTCCCTACCCATCGACGCCAGCCCTTCCTCCCACTATTCGCCGCTCTGACCAGGAAACCTCGCCAGGGTGAAAAGCACATCCACGCCATCGCCGTTGGGGATGGCCCGCACTGGAAGTGGAGGGCCAAAGGCTTCGTCCGAGATCAGCCTCGCCCGCCTGCCTCTTGACCGATTTCGCTGGTTCGACCAGGCCCTCCTCTCCACCCTTCAGGCAAGGGAAGGCCTCCATTTGACTCCAGCCCAGTCACTGCTCCTCGCCGACCTACCCTCCGCCGGTACCAGGCAGCCGATCTGGCCCGCAGCCTCGGGGTGAGCCGACAGGCGATGTCTCCCCGGCCCGCGCACAGAGGGAGTGGATACCTCGTCCTCTGGACTGGCTAGAGCCCCTCGCGGCGCAGCCGGGCCGCGCCCCAATCGGCGACATGATCGGGGAGCGTCACTTCAGGGAGGTTGAGGAGATCAGACTCGGGATCCCCTGCCACGGTCGCCAGGGGCACGACCCCGGCCCAGATGGAAAGCCGATAGTCCTCCTCCTCGTCGTGGGGCATGCCCGAACGGGTCTTGGCTGACCAGGTATCCAACGGCAGGGCCAGGACCTCGGTCTTCTGCACCTCGAGTTTCGTGGTGTCACGAAGCAGAGGGCGGCGGCCAGGGATCAGCCGGTCGACGAAGGCGTCAAGGGCAGGCGTCTTCTCGTCGCCTTCCAAGCGTCGGGGCCTGCCGAACACGACGGCCGAGCGGTAGTTCACCGAGTGGTGGAACGCCGAGCGTGCCAAGACCAGGCCGTCGAGCAGAGTGACGGTGACACATAGGGTGGCGCCTCCCCGTGCGGCGCGGATGAACCCGGCCGAGGGTGAACCGTGAAGCACGAGTTCGTCGTCCACGCGAGCGTGAAGGGTGGGTATCACCACCGGCATGCCGTCGCGGACGAAACCGACGTGGGCCACAAGTGCTTCGTCCAGGATCTCGTACAGTACGGCTACGTCGTCGACTCCCCGCTCCGGCAAGCGATGGATCTGAGTGCTGGGATCACCGATTGCCCGACTCACTTCGGTGCCAGGCTCTCAGCAAAGGCGGCACCTCGCGAGAGCCAATCGTCGAGATCGACGTCATCGCGATATCCAACCGGTGAGACGAGGATCCATCCCCGCATGGGACGGGAGCTCATGTCGAAGACGCGGGTCCCTGGCCGGGCGATCGCCTCGTCGTGGGCTTCTCTACCTACGCGAACGATCAGCTCCTCACCGGCCACCCCGACGGCCATGTGACCGTTGATCATGAACGCAATCCCCCCGAACATCTCCCTTTCAGTTAGCCCAGGGTGATCGCTCAGCCGGGTGCGAATGTGATGGGCGAGGGCTTCCTCGTAGGCCATTGCGGTCAGCCTATTGCGTATCCCTGGGGTGGTCGACCGGAATCCTGGCAGCCCTCTCGCCCCACGCGGGCGGGGATGGGGCATGCTCGGTCGGCGCTCCGCTGGTAAAGCGGCCCGTCGAGGATACCGATACTCCCTCTGGCGGGCCTACCGAGAGGAGGTCTCCTGACCCTCATCGCCTCCCACCGCAGCCAGAGTCGAATCACGCTTCTGGCCACGCTCGCTCTGGTGGCAGCCGCCTGCACTCCTGGCGCCGGCCCAGGCACGTCCACGACCCAGCCGCACGCCTCCCTGCCGGCGCCGACCGCCGCCTCGACACACTCCGTCCCCGAACAGCCCTGCATCGACTCGGGCACCGACCGCGACATCCAGCGCGCCCTGGTGGGACCGGGCTCGGAGGCAGTGCTCTGCCCCAACTCCGTCTTCCGACTGGGCGAGACCATCGAGATGACTGGCGAAGGTCAAGCCATCTACACCCGGGGGCTGCCCACCGATGACACCCGCGCCCTGTTGGTGGTTGACGGGCCGGAAGTGTACGTGGCGGTGAGGGCGGGGAACCACGACAACGTCGCCCTGCGTAGCGTCATCGTCGACGGCAACGCCCAACTCGGGCGAGGTCCCTACGGGGCGCTCATCGAGTGGGGTGGAGCCGCTTCAGGGCACGTGGTCGAGGACGTGAAGGCCTACGAACCTCGGGGTTGGTCGGTGCTGTATCTCGGGGAAGGAGACGACCGCAAATGCACCGAGGCGGTAGCCCGAAGAAACGAGCTGGGACCGGCGGGTCACCACGTCTTCGGGATGGCCGACGGCATCTCGCTCGCCTGCCCCAACAGCATCGTGGAGAGCAACACGATCATCGACGCCACCGACGGAGGAATCGTCATCTTTCAGGCCCCGGGCTCACTGGTCGCCAACAACACGATCATTGCTCGTACCAGGATCGCCTTCTACGGAATTTCGATGGAAGACTACGGCCCATGGAACGGCGACTTCACCGGTACTCGGGTGGTGG
>JBHHWH010000044.1:0-20296 GCA_046756405.1 Acidimicrobiia bacterium
GGAGCGGGAGTGTCGTGAGCTGCGGCGGGCTAACGCCATTCTGAGGTCGGCGTCAAGGACCTTCGGTAGCAGCTGGGGCGGGATTTGAACCCGCGACCTTCGGGTTATGAGTTCGAAGGGGTACTGAAAGGTACCCCTACTCCCCCGCCACCTCGGCGACCCGGGCTTTGCGTTCAGCGACCCGGTTGGCGTCACCCTGGATCTCGATGAGCTGACGGCGGTCGGCGTCGGCGATCTCTGCGGCTGAGGCGTCGGCGTGGGCCAGGCGGGCCTCCACACCCTCCTCCACCAGCCGTTGCGCCTCCTCCAGCAGGGCCTCCACCATCTCCTCCTCGGCCACCACCCGGACCACCTGACCTTTGATGAACAAATGCCCTCTCCCCCGGCCGGCGGCGATGCCGATGTCCGCCTCCCGGGCTTCCCCCGGGCCGTTGACCACACACCCCATCACCGCCACCTGGATCGGCAGGTTGGCCTCTTCCAGAGCTTGCTGGGCTTTGGTGGCCACCTCGATCACATCCACCTCGGCCCGCCCGCACGACGGGCAGGCGATCAGGTCGAGGCCTTTGCGCTCCCGCAGCCCCAGGAACTCCAGGAGCTGGCGGCCCGCCTTGGCCTCCTCCACCGGGTCGGCGGTGAGGGAGAAACGGATCGTGTCCCCGATGCCCTCGTTCAACAGGGTGGCGATCCCGGCCACACTCTTGATCAGCCCCGCCGGAGGCGGCCCTGCCTCGGTCACTCCAAGGTGGAGGGGATAGTCCACCGTGTCGGCGAGGAGTCGGTAAGACGCCACCATCAGGGGAACGTTGGAATGCTTCACCGAGATCTTGATGTCGGTGAAGTCCACCTCCTCCAGGTAGCGAATCTCGGTGAGCGCCGACTCCACCAGCGCCTCCGGCACCGGCGATCCGTACTTGGCCAGCAGATCCTTGTCCAAAGACCCCGCGTTCACCCCCACCCGGATGGGCACTCCGCGATCCTTCGCTTCCCGGGCCACGGTCTTGATGTGGTCCTCTTTGCGAATGTTTCCCGGGTTCAACCGCAGGCCATCAACCCCCGCCTCCAAGGCGGCCAGGGCCAGCCGGTACTGGTAGTGGATGTCGGCGATGATCGGCACCGGGCTGCGGGGGACGATCTCGGCCAGGCCTTCGGCCGCCTCCACCTCGTTGCAGGTGATACGAATGATGTCGGCCCCGGCGCCGGCCAGGGCGTAAACCTGGGCCAGGGTGGCGTCGACGTCGGCTGTCTTAGTGGTGGTCATCGACTGGACGGAGACCGGGGCCCCACCGCCGACGGCCACCGAACCCACCTTCACCTGCCGGGTCTGGCGTCGCTGCAAGCTCACGGCCATAACGGTAGACCCGCCGGGTGGGCTAGAGGTCGATGGGGTTGGTGATGTCCAGGATCACCGCAACCACGCCCAAGAAGACGAAGATGCCGATCACCGCCGCGGCCACCGGGATGAGACGGCGGATGTCAGCTTGACGTCCGGTGAGCTTCTCGTAGAGGGCGACGGCGAAGTGGCCGCCGTCCAGGGGGAACAGTGGCAGTAGGTTGATCGTGGCCAGGATCACGTTGACAAAGGCGAGGACCCCAAAGAAGTAGCTGATGTTCTGGGCCTGGCTGCCGATGGCCACGATGCCGATGGGGCTGACGGGACGGATCTCCTGGGGGATGTCGGTCTCGCCTCCCAGCACCCCCACGTACTGGGCGAGGCTGGAGGGGCGGAACATTTCGTAGAGGGCAGAGAAGGTGTCTTCGATGCCGGACCAGACAAGCTGACCGGAGTAGCCGACGGCGGCCCCGGCGCCCACCTCCATGATCTCCACGAGGGGGGCCATGCCGAGGAACCCGGCCCCGGGAACAGCGTCGCTCTCGGCCAGGTCGACGGCCAGGGTCACCACTTGCCCGTCTCGGTCCACGGTGACCGTGGTGGGGCCAGGGCCGATCTGTTGCAGGGCAGCGGGAATGTCGTCCCAGACGCTGACCTCGTGGGATCCGACAGAGAGAATGATGTCACCTTCTTCCAGACCGGCCACCGCGGCAGGTGAGGCGGCCACCACCTCGGCCACCACCGGCTGGGGCTCTCCCGGTACGCCGTTGGCGAGGACCACCCCGTAGAAGATGAGGAAGGCGATGAGGAAGTTAGTTCCCACTCCGGCGAGGACGACGACGCTCTTCTCCCAGAACTTCTTCTCCCGGTAGGTGCGGCCCATGTCGGCGGGGGCCACCTCCTCGAGAGGGTTCATACCGATGATCCGCACATACCCGCCCAGGGGCAGCAGCTTGAAACCGTATTCGGTCTCCCCCTTCTTCACCGACCACAGCTTGGGACCGAACCCAAAGAAGAACTCGGTGGCCTTCATCCCCACGGCTTTGGCCGCGAGGAAGTGGCCGGCCTCGTGGGCCGTGACGAAGAGGACGATGGCGATGGCCGCCGCTAAACCGCCGAGCATGCTCCCACGCTACCTCCGGTACGCCTCAACAACGGCCGGCGATGAAACTCGACGCCACCGCACGGGCCTCGCGGTCGGCTTCGAGGACGTCGGCGACGGTCTCCAGCTCCCGCCACTCCACCTGCTCCAGGGTGCGGGAAACCACCTCGGTGATGCCGAGGAATCCCAGCCTCCGCTGGAGGAACGCCTCCACCGCCACCTCGTCGGCGGCGTTCAGCACCGCCGGGGCCGAACCGCCCTTTCGGCCCGCCTCGTAGGCCAGGTCCAGGGCAGGGAAGGCCTCCCGGTCGGGCTCTTCGAAGCTGAGCTCCAGTCCCGGCAGGGTGAAGGGCTCCCCCGGCGACGGTGCCCGTTCCGGGACGGTGAGGGCGAACTGGATGGGGATCCGCATGTCTGGGTGTCCGAGATGACCCTTCCATGACCCGTCGACGAACTCCACCGCCGAATGGAGGATCGACTGGGGATGGACGACAACGTCGATCCGACCGAAGTCCACGTCGAAGAGGAAGTGGGCTTCGATCACCTCCAGGGCCTTGTTGAACAGGGTGGCGGAGTCGATGGTGATTCGCCTCCCCATGTCCCAGGTGGGATGCTGGAGGGCCTCCTCGGGAGTGACCGCCTCCAGTTCCTCACGGCTACGCCCCCGGAAGGGGCCTCCGGAGGCGGTGAGGATCAACCGGGCCACCGACTCGGGGGGCTCTCCCATCAGGCACTGGTAGAGGGCGGAGTGCTCGGAGTCCACCGGGACCAGCTCGCCTCCGCCTTCCGCAAGGACCTGTTTCACCACCGGACCGCCGGCGACCAGGCTCTCCTTGTTGGCCAGGGCAACCCGGTTCCCCGCCTCCAAGGCGGCCACCGTGGCCTCGAGGCCGGCGGCGCCGACGATCCCGTTGACCACGATCGACTCCGGTCTGGCCGCCGCCTCCAGCAGGGCGTCGGAGCCGAAACGGACAGCCCGGCCCACCTTCTCGACGAATTCGGCCCGCTCCTCCGAGGACC
Organism: Acidimicrobiia bacterium; assembly: GCA_046756405.1. Classification (GTDB taxonomy): domain Bacteria; phylum Actinomycetota; class Acidimicrobiia; order Spongiisociales; family ZC4RG35; genus JBHHWH01. Next base: position 3,456 of record JBHHWH010000044.1, read on the forward strand.
CGCCCACCACCACCACCTCGGTGTCGGGCCAGGCGCGAGCGATCCCGGCGAGTTCGGGGGAGGGACGCCGGGCGGCGAGGACCGCCACCGGCCACCCGAGACGCTCCACCACCTCCAACGCTTGGGTGCCGATGGAGCCGGTCGCCCCGAGGACGACCACCGGGCGGCTCACAGCAGACCGAAACCCCGGAACAGCACGTAGACGGCGGGCACCACGAACAGGAAGGCGTCGATGCGGTCGATCATCCCGCCGTGGCCGGGGAGGACCGAACCCATGTCCTTGACGTCCAGGCTGCGCTTCACCGCCGACTCGGCCAGGTCGCCCAGGGGGCCGATGATCCCGATCAGCCCGGCGGTGATCAGAGCACGGGTGAGGCCTATGCCCTCCCAGGCGGGGAACGTGGCCAGTACCGACGCCGCCACCGCTCCTGTGATCAGCCCTCCGAAGAAGCCCTCAACGGTCTTGTTGGGAGAGACCACCGGAGCCAGCTTGCGGCTGCCCACCGCCCGGCCGGAGAAGTAGGCGCCGATGTCGTTCAGTGCGGTGACCACGACGATGAACAGGATGTAGGAGACGGGATGGGGACCCTTGGCAATGAGGATGGCAAAGGCCAGCATTCCCACCCAGGCCAGGCCGAGGAGGGTCACCGAGGCGTTCTCCAGGGGGTCGCGGCGTGTGGACAGGGAGTAGAAGAGGACCGTGGCCAGGGCTATGGCGGCGGCCCAGCCGCCGATGGAGACCACACCCCAGTTCTGGGCTCCTACGCCCATCAGCACCACACCGACCAGCCCGAACAGGGCCAGGGGCCGGTAGCCGCGGCTGCGCAGGGTGGCGTAGAGCTCGCCGAGGGCGAGGATCATCACCAGGATCACAAAGGTGCTGAACCACCATCCGCCGAGGAGAAGGCTGCCTAGAAACAACCCGAAGATGATCAGCCCGGAGACCACCCGTAGCAGCAGGTCAGAGGCGGCGGCCTGTTCCAGGACCTCCAGCTCCTCCTCGGTGGGAGCCTCTCCGCCGGCCATGTCCTCGAAGCCCACCAGGCCTGACCCCACGCCGGGAAGGGTGGCGGCCACGGCCTGCTGCTCCCACTCCTCGGAGGCTGCCCGGCTCACCTCAGCGGCCAAGTCCTTGTACTCCTCGGTGGTGGCGGTGAGGTACTCCTCGGAGGTGATCTCCGCTTCGTCGTCGCCGACGCCGGGAAGGGGCACCACCTCGGCGCCCAGCTCGGAGGATTCCTCTTCGGGGGGAATCGCACCGCCCGTGTTGTCGTCTTGGTCGGTCAAGTCAGACCTCTAGTAGTTCTTCTTCCTTGTTGTGGAGGAGACTGTCGATCTTCTCCACGTGCTTGTCGGTGAGCTTCTGTAGCTCGTCTTCGCCGCGGCGGATGTCGTCGTCGGAGATCTCCCCGTGGAGGGCCTCCATGTCAGACTTGATGTGCCTTCTCACGTTACGCACTGCCACCCGGCCCTCTTCGGCCATGTGCCGTACCAGCCGGATCAGCTCCTTGCGCCGTTCCTCGGTCAGCGGGGGGAAGGCGATACGGATCACGTTGCCGTCGTTGGAGGGGTTGAGACCCAGGTCGGAGTGCTGGATGGCCCTCTCGATGTCGTTGACCGTCGACTTGTCGAAGGGCTGGATAACCAGCAGCCGAGGCTCAGGGACCGAGATCGTGGCGAGTTGCTGGAGGGGTGTGGGGCTGCCGTAGTAGTCCACGGTGATCCGGTGGAGGAGCTGGGGGTTGGCCCGTCCGGTGCGCACCGTGGAGAACTCCCCGGCGACATGATCAACGGCCATCTCCATCTTGTGTTCGGCCTCGGCCAAGAGGTCGCTGATCACTGTCTTATTCCTCCCGTCGCTCAGTGGACCACGGTGCCGATCTCGTCTCCGCGAATGGCCTTGACGATGTTCCCGGCAACGGTCATGTCGAACACACGGATCGGCACACCATGCTCTTTGCACATCGTAACGGCGGTGGCATCCATCACCCGCAGTTCCTGGGCGATGAACTCCATGTAGGTCAGCTCGCTCATGAGGGAGGCGCCCTCATGGGTCTTCGGGTCGGCGTCATAGATGCCGTCCACCTTGGAGGCTTTGAGCAGCTCGACTGCGCCGATCTCGATGGCGCGCAGGGCCGCGGTGGTGTCGGTAGTGAAGAACGGGCTTCCGGTGCCGGCGGCGAAGATCACCACCCTCCCCTTCTCCAGGTGGCGGATGGCACGCAGCCGGATGTAGGGCTCGGCCAGCTCCTGCATGGTGATAGCGCTCTGGACGCGGGTGGTCACTCCCTGCTTCTCCAGGGCGTCACGGAGGGCGAGGGCGTTGATGACCGTGGCCAGCATCCCCATGTAGTCGGCGGTGGCGGGGTCCATGCCCTCGGCGGCTTTGGAGACCCCCCGGAAGATGTTCCCTCCCCCGACCACGACCGCCACCTCGGTGCCGGCCTTGACCGCCTCGGCGATCTCGGCGGCCACCCGGTGGACCGTCTTGGGATCGATGCCGTAGCCCACCTCCGGGTCGGCGAACGCCTCCCCGGAGAGCTTGAGCAGTACCCGTCTGTCGTCGTCAGCCAAAAGCCCTCCCTAGCCGCCTACCGCCAACCTAGCGATGCGGCGCACCGAGATGTTCTCCCCCATTCTGGAGGCGAGGGAGGCCACCATGTCGCCCACGGTGCCCTCGAACTTCTCCGGGTTGACGAATTTCTGGTCGTAAAGGACGTTCTCGGCGTACCAGGCCTCCAGTTTGCCTTCGACGATCCGGTCGATGACCGCCTCGGGCTTGCCTTCGGCTTCGGCCTGGCGGCGGATGAGATCCTTCTCCTTCTCCAGCTCGGCGGGGTCCACTTCCTCCCGGGTGACCCAACGGGGATCTCCCCACGAGATGTGCATGGCGATGTCGTCGGCCACTTGACGGAACTCATCGTTCTTGGCGACGAAATCGGTCTCGCAGGCCAACTCGACCAGCACACCGAGGACCGGACGGTCGTTCTGGTAGTGGATGTAGGAGCCGATGGTCCCTTCCGTAGCCTCCCGATCGGAGCGTTTGGCCATCTTGGCCTGGCCCCACTCCCGCAACAGCTCGAAGGCCTTTTCCATGTCGCCGCCGGCCTCGGTGAGGGCCTTCTTGGCGTCCATCATCCCCACGCCGGCGTCGTGGCGCAGCTTCTGGATGTCTTTGGCGGTGAAATCGGACATTTCTCTCCTAGCTCTCAGGACTCTTCGCCGGCGGCCTCGGCAGCCTCGTCGGCCCCCTCCGCCTCGACGGTGCGTTTCTTGGTCGCCTGCTCCCTACCTTCGATGATGGCGTCGGCAATAGCCCCTGCGATCAGGTCGGCGGCCCGTATAGCGTCGTCGTTCCCGGCGATCACGTAGTCGATCGGATCCGGGTCGGCGTTGGAGTCGACCAGGGCGATGATGGGGATGCCCAGGCGGTTGGCCTCCTTGACCGCGGTGGCCTCAGTGATGATGTCGACGATGAACACCGCGTCGGGGATCTTCTGCATGTCGGCGACGCCACCCAGGTTGTACTCCAGCTTGGACAGCTCCCGCCGCAGCCGGAGACGCTCCTTTTTGGGCAGCTCGTCCATCTCCCCGCTGGCCTCCATCCGGCGCAGCTCCCTCATGTAGAAGACCCGCTTTTGGATGGTGGCGAAGTTGGTGAGCATCCCTCCCAGCCAACGGTGGGTCACATAGGGCATCCCCGCCCTCTGGGCGTGGGAGGCCACCGCGTCCTGGGCCTGCTTCTTGGTGCCCACAAAGAGGACCGTGCCCCCGTCGGCGGCGACGTTCTTCACGAACTCCTGGGCCTTGGCGACCTGTTCGATCGTCTGACGCAGGTCGATGATGTGGATGCCGTTGCGCTCTATATAGATGTACGGCTTCATCTTGGGGTTCCAGCGTCGGGTCTGATGCCCGAAATGGACGCCGGCCTCCAAGAGCTGCTTCATCGTGACTTCGGCCACGTGATGCTCCTTTCTGGTTGGTTCCTCCGCCCGCTGGGACTGGCCCCACCCGGAGGGTGCCCCCCTTTCCGAGACGCGCTCGACCAGTGAGGGGTTGACGGGCGTGCGTGATGGTGGGGATTCTACGGGTAGGGGACAGCAAGCCCCAACTCGGGCAGGCCAGGACCAACTTGGACAGCCACCGAGGCTCCCCGGCAGATGCGAGCCCCAGGCCCATAGGCAAGGCCGTCGACGCCCGCAGCCCAGTCCAAGTCGTGCGCAACGGAGAAGTGGCGGCCAGCTCCGGCTGCGGAAGCCATGGAGTCGGCGAGGCGATACTTGTCGCCCTAAAGAGCCCTTCATCAAGGACCGTCGCCTCGGGATCTGACTCTGGCCTGAGCGGGAGCTGGAAGAACGCTCCCTCGGCTTGGCGCTCTACGAGAGCCCGGAGGAAGCCACCGGGGACGGTTAGGCCTTTACCCTGGCTGGCCATGGCGGCCAAGCGAGCACCCATGACCCCGGCTGTACGGGCGATGCGCGACGCCGGTCTCGAGTACAGCGAACACCTCTTCGACTACCAGACCCATCCCGGAGCCCTGGGGGCCGCCGAGGCCATCGGAGTCGATCCCCACGAGGTGGTCAAGACCCTGGTGATGGCCATCGACGCCGGAAACGGCGTCCTGGTACTGATGCACGGCGACCGGAAGGTGTCCACCAAGAGCCTGGCCCGGCTGCTGGGAGCGAAAAGAGCTGGGCCCGCTCCCGCCAACCAGGCTCGCCGCTGGACCGGCTACGAGTTCGGTGGCACCTCTCCCTTCGGAACCAGACGCCGGCTTCCCGTCTACGCCGAGAAGACCATCGCCGACCTTCCCCGCGCTTACCTGAACGCGGGCAGGAGGGGTTTTTTGGTGGGGTTGGATCCGAAGCCGATGCTGGCGGACCTGGAGGCGAAGCTGGTCAACGTGGCCGGATGAGGGCGGTCACTCCCAGGGGGCGTCGGTGAGGCGATGCCGCAGCGACATCATCGTCTTGGCGTGGATCTGACACACCCGGGATTCGGTTACACCCAACACATCCCCGATCTCGGCGAGGGTCATCCCCTCGTAGTAGTAGAGGGTGACCACAAGCCTCTCCCGGTCAGGGAGACGGTTGATGGCGTCGATGAGGCCGCGGCGGGTCTCGTCGTCCTGGAATTTGGCCTCCGGTGAGATTCCGTCAGGGTCGGCGAGAAGGTCGCCCATTGAGGTATGGGACTCCGATGAGACCAGGTCATCCAGGGCAGCGATACCCGAACGGCCGATCTCGGCCAACGTGTCGCGCAGGTCCTCGACGTCCATCTCGAGTTGTGCGGCGAGCTCCTCCTCGGTGGGAGGCCGCTGGAGACGGTGCTCCAACTCGGTGATGGCGGTCTCGATCTGGCGGGCCCGAGAGCGGACAGAGCGGGGCACCCAGTCGAGGGCCCGCAGCTCGTCGAGGATCGCCCCTTTGATGCGACTGATGGCGTAGGTCTCGAACTTGAACCCTCGGTCCGGTTCGAATTTGTCGATAGCGTCGATGAGCCCGAACAGCCCGTAGCTGGCCAGGTCGTTCTGGTCCACCGAGCGGGGTAGTCCGGCGCCAACGCGACCCGCCACATACTTGACGAGAGGCGAGTAGTGGAGGATGAGACGCTCGCGAGCGTCGGGATCACCGGAAGCCTTGAAACGCTCCCATAGCCCATCCAGTTGGTCCTGGTCAGGCTCTTGGGTGACTTCGGTCATAGGTCCCTCTTAGGTGCTCACGGGTCACGGCAGTGTATATCTGGGTGGTCGCCAGGTCGGAATGTCCGAGGAGATCCTGGACGGTGCGTAGGTCGGCTCCCCCTTCGAGAAGGTGGGTGGCGAAGCTGTGGCGGAGGGCATGGGGGAAGGTGGCCATCCGCTTGTGCACCACTCGGCGGATTCCCCGCTGGTCTAGGGGACCTCCCCGGGCCCCCACCCACAGGGCGTTGCCCGCCTTGGGCCCTCCGAGCTGCGGACGGCCCTCCCTCAGGTAGAGGTCGAGGGCGCGTTGGGCGGGAGCGCCCAGGGGGACCCGGCGGGTCTTGGATCCTTTGCCGACCACCGTGACCAGGTCGGAGCCGACATCGTGGACGGTCAGGGAAGCCAGTTCGGAGATGCGAAGGCCGGTGGCGTAGAGGGTCTCCAGCAGCGCCCGATCCCGCATCCCCACAGGGTCTGCAGTGTCGATCGACTCCAGGGCCGCGGCGACGGTCCGGGCCGGTAGGGCGTGGGGCAGGGGCCGGTCCAGTTTGGGGCGGCCCACCGCTTCCAGGGGGTTGACTTCGACCAGACCCCGTTTCACCGCGTCGGTGTAGAAGGCCCTCACCGCCGAGGCTTTGCGGGCCACGGAACGTCGGGAGTAGCCACGGGTGTCGAGGAAGGCCAGATAGCGGCGGGCCAGCCGTCGCTCCACGGCTCCGATCGAACCCACCCCGGAGCGGTGGCAGTAGTCGAAGAACTGGGCCAGATCACCCCGGTAGGCGGCGACGGTGTGGGGAGACAGTTGCCGGTGGTGGGCAAGGCGAGTCAGGTAGGACTCCACTTCTGCGGTGGCCCACGGGGGCAGGTCGGGAAGGTTCACAGGGTGATGCTATGTCAGCTGGCGGTCAGTCCAAGGGAACACCCTTCGGTACCACCAGATCCCCGCGTCGTTCCACTTGTCCCTCCAGCTCCAGTCGCCCCACCCTGGCCAGGGCTTCTGGCATGGTGACCGACCAATGGGAGGCCAGCTCGTCGAGGGGAACACCCTCCGAGGGCAGGTCGAGGTCGGACGCGGCAGGGGCGGTTCCCCTCGGCGGCCCGAGGATCAGGGAGAGCTCCTCGATGAGGTCGCCGGCACCCAGCACCGGCTGGGCCCCGTCCCGGATCAGGAGATTGCACCCCACCGAGGCGACCCGGTCGACATCTCCGGGAACGACGAAAACCGGCCGGCCGATCTCGGCCGCAAGCCGGGCGGTGATCAGAGCCCCGCCGGTCCGGGCCGCCTCCACCACCACCACCGCGGCTGAGATGGCGGCGATGATCCGGTTACGGGCGGGGAACCTCCACCGGTCGGGCGGAGTTCCCGCCGGGTATTCGCTGAGGATGGCGCCTCCGCTCTCCAGGATCCGGTCGTAGATCGGCTGGTTCTCCCTCGGATAGCAGACGTCGATCCCCGAGCCGAGCACAGCCACCGCATGACCGTCCGCGGTGAGGCAGCCTCTGTGGGCGGCAGCGTCGATCCCCCGGGCGAGCCCGCTGACCGTGGTCCATCCCGCTCCCGCCAAGGCGGCGCCGAACGCTTCGGCCAGCTCGATGCCGTATCGGGTGCAGCGGCGGGTCCCCACCACGGCCACCCCTGGAGCAGCGTTGAGGGTCCCCAGTAGATGTAGGGACGGGGGCGCTTCCAGATCCCCCAGACCCACCGGGTATTCGATGGTTCCGGGTTCGATGAGCCGAGAATCCACGGTCACCACTCCAGGCGCAGGGCCATGGCCTCGGCGACGTGGTCGGAGGTGACCCTGGCCGACAGCCCCAGGTCGGCAATGGTCCGGGCCACCCGGGAGATCCGCCGCGCTCCCCGGGCGGTCACCAGGGAGGCACCCAGTGCGTCGAGGATCATCCGCCGTGCCTCGGAGACGAACTCTGTCCGGCGCTCCGCAGCGAAGGCCCTGGCTTCGACGACCCGGCCGCGAATCACCTTCGAAGACTCGGCCGTCTCCTCGGCGGCCTCTGCAGCCTCCACCCGGCCCACCTTCACCACGAGGTCGAACCGGTCGAGCAGCGGACCCGAAACTCGTTGGCGGTATTTCGCCAGAACCGAGGGACGGCACTCGCAAGGATGGCGCCGGTCACCGTAGAAACCGCAGGGACAGGGGTTGGTGGCGGCGACGAGTTGGAAGACCGACGGAAACTCCACGGTCATCCCACGGCGGGCCACGGTCACCACCCCGTCCTCCAGGGGCTGGCGAAGGGTGTCGAGGTTGCCCCTGGGGAACTCGGCCAGTTCGTCCAGGAATAGCACTCCCCGGTGGGCGAGGGCCACCTCCCCGGGCACGGGGATCCCCGAGCCACCTCCTACAAGGGCCGCCCGGGAGGCGGTGTGGTGGGGGGACCGGAAGGGCGGTATCCGGCTCAGGCCGCGACGGAGGCCGGCTGCGGCGTAAACCAAGGCCACCTCCACCGCCTCCCCGTCGTCGAGGGGAGGGAGGATTCCGGGGAGACGGCGGGCCAGCATGGTCTTCCCTCCCCCAGGGGGGCCGTGCAGCAGCAAATGGTGTCTCCCGGCAGCGGCAATCTCCAGGGCGCGACGGGCTAGGGGCTGGCCGCGCACGTCGGCCAGGTCGAGGCCCGCCGGGTTGTCTTCTGTGGGTTGTGGGCTTGCGGGAGACTGCTCCTCCAACCCGATTCGAAGGGCATCCACGGCTTCGCCCAGGGTCCCCACCCCGTGTACCCGAGCCCCAGGGACGGCCGCCGCTTCGCCTGCCGCTTCCAGGGCTACCAGGCAGGGACGGCTGGTGCGGGCAGAGAGAACACCGGCGCCGAGGGTCGAGGCTCCGGCCCTGACAGCCCCGTCTAGGGCCAGCTCCCCGACGACGATGACTCCATTCGGCTTGGGGATTTCACCGGAAGCAGCGAGCACACCGAGGGCTATGGGCAGGTCGTAGTCGGTGCCGGCCTTGGGCAGGTGCGCCGGGGCCAGGTTGACGGTGACCGTGCGGTTGGGGAAGTCGATCCCGGAGGACACCACCGCCGCCCGCACCCGGTCTTTAGCCTCCCGCACCGCGGTGTCGGGAAGCCCGCTCAGCTTGAAGGTCTCGTGTTGCCGGCCGACGTGGACTTCAACTTCGACGGGTCTGGCATCTCCCCCGACCAGCGCCACGGAAGTGGTGGTGGCGAACATGGCGTCGAAGGTACGGGGTGGGAACCACGGATTGAAGGGGGTTGGCTAGGAGGGCCTGTCGCCCCCCTCGTCCGGCATCAGCGCCGCCCCGATACCGGCCAGTATCGCCGCCGGGGCGATGTTGAGCCCATAGCTGAACATGAAGGCTGCGGCGAAGAGAAGCAGTCCGAGGCTCGCCAACAGTGCACGGCGTTTCTGTCCTTTCACCACGGCGACGATTCCTACCGCGCCGATCAACGCCGGGATGACCGCCTCGGGTCGAGGAACCCGCCGGGCGAAGGAGGCCCCTTCGATGGTGACCACCGTCTCGCCTACGCCGACCAAAAGGAAGAAGGCACCCATGGCCACCGCCAGGCCGAATCCCATCACGGCCAGCACTCGCAACGGTCTCTGGATGACCTGCATATGCATCCAATCAAGCGCGTCCCGGCGCCTAGCGCGAACCTACCCCAGGATTCTCGCTACCCCATGGCGGCGAGGATCGGCGCGGGCGTGGAGCTCTCCTTCGAGGAGCCCGGCCCCGTTGGTGCCCCCGAAGTACATGTGGAGACCGTCGAACCAGCGGATCGGATAGGGCAGGGCTTCGAGGTCGAGCCCGGGCTCAGCGGCGATCCGAACCCCCTCCTCTCCGAACTCGGGGTGAACCCGGGGGTGGTCGATGGCGGCTTCGGGGCCCTCCCCTGCCACGAGACAGGCCAAGGTGACCACCAGAGCCGAAGTGATCCGGTCGGCTCCCGGGGAACCCACCGCCACCACATCGGTACCGCGCCGCGCCACGCTGGGTGCCATGTTGGAGAGCATCCGCTCCCCCGGTCGTGGGGTCACCCCCTCCACGAGTTCCAGTTCGCCGAGGGAGTTGTTCATCATCATGCCGGTTCCCGCCGGGATCACCCCGGACCCGTATCCGGCGGAGAAGGTCGCCGCTACCGCCCCGTCTTCGTCGTCGGCGGCAGCCACGGTCACCGTCGACGGCGACAGCAGACCCCGGCGGGTCAGGACCCGGTGGGCCGACCCTTCCAAATTGTCGGGGTCTAGATCTTCGGTACGCACCCGAAAGGCGTCGACGAGCGCCTCCGCCCAGACCCGAGGTGTGTTCTCCCCGGCCGCGGCGATGTCGGCCAGGGCCAGCGCCATGGTGACCCCTCCCACGGCCGGAGGCGGGTTGATCTCAATGTTCCACCCTGCCAGCTCCACCGAAAGGGGTTCCCGGGGTATGGCCCGGTAGGAGGCCAGGTCCTCCATGGTCACACATCCGCCCCGGCCCGCCAGGTCGGCGACGATCTGTCGGCCCAGATCACCCCGGTAGAACACGCCGGCCCCCTCCTCGCCTATCCAGCGCAGGGTTTCGGATAGCCCGGGGAAGACCACCGTCTCTCCGCTGTCCCGAAGGCGGTCCCCGTCATAGAAGATCTGCCGCACTGCGGGATCGTCGCTGAAGATGGCAGGCCCCGAATCGGTCAGGTAAAGACGGCAGGAGGGACTGAGGGGAAAGCCTCGCTCCACTGTTGACGCCACCGCCTCCATCAGCTCCCGCCACGGAGCGACGCCGAACATCTCCGAGGCTTTCTCCATGGCGGCGAACGCTCCGGGAACGGCCACAGAACCGGCGCCTACCAGGGTGGTGACCCCTCCCCCGTACTCCATCGTCACCTGTCGCGTCCGTGGCTCTCCTTCGAAGCCGAGACCGGGGTAAGCCATATAACCGTCGATGACCACCGGATCATGGCCGGGGAGGTCGACGGTGATGAACCCTCCGCCGCCGGGCCCGCACACCCCCGGTTCGGTGCACATCGCGGTGAGCCCCGCCACGATGGCTGCGTCCACCACCGAGCCTCCCGCCGACGAGATCTGCGCGGCGGCGTCGGCAACCAGCCGGGACGGACCAGAGACGGCGATGCGAGGCATCGGAGAAGGGTAGAGGCACTACCTTCAGCTATCAGACATGAGCGAACCCGGATTCGAAGCCGCCGTAGAAGAGGCGATCAAAGGACTGGAGGAGGGCGGGATACCCATCGGTTCGGCCCTGGTCATCGACGGCCAGATCGTGGGGCGGGGACACAACCGCAGGGTGCAGCGCGGATCGGCGATCCTCCACGGGGAGATGGATGCCCTGGAGAATGCTGGGCGCCTCCCCGCCTCCGACTACCGACGGGCCACCCTCTACACCACCCTCTCTCCCTGCGACATGTGCTCCGGAGCGATTCTCCTCTATGGCATCCCCCGGGTGGTGATCGGCGAGAACCGGACGTTCCTAGGCGCCGAGGATCTGTTGAGGAGCGGCGACGTCGAGGTGGTGGTGTTGGACGATCAGCGCTGTGTGGACCTGATGACCCGCTTTGTCACCGAGCACCCCGAACTGTGGAACGAGGACATCGGGGAGGAGTGACTAGCGCCCCTTCCACTCAGGGTCGCGGCGTTCGATGAAGGCGGTGATGCCTTCGGCGGCGTCTTCGGTGCCCCAGGCGATGGCCTGGGACTGACCCTCCAGCCCCAGGGCGTCGGCGAAGCTGGACTCGAAGGAGGCGTTGAGGCCCTGCTTGGCGAACATCTGGGCGACGGGTGCTCCGGCGAGGAAGGATTCCGCCAGCTCGTTGGCCCGACCGGCCAGCTCGCCGGCGGGGACCACCTCCAGGGCCAGGCCGCACTCCATCGCCTCTTCCGCCTCTACGATCCTTCCCGAAAGAGCCAGCTCCTTAGCCCGCTGCATGCCCACGATCCGGGGCAGCAGCCAGGTCCCACCGAAGTCAACGGTGAGGCCGCGACGGACGAAGATCTCGGCGAATCGGGCCCGATCGGAACAGATCACCACGTCGCAACCGAGGGCCAGGTTCATCCCCGCTCCCACCGCGTATCCGTCCACCGCTGCGATGGTGGGTTTGGTAAGGCGGTGGAGAGCCATAGCGGCCTCCCCGACGATCTTCATCCTGCGGTGGCGGTCGGTGACTGTCTGTATCTCGCTGATTCGACTGGGATCCAAGTCGGCGCCGGCGCAGAAGTCGCCACCGGCCCCGCTCAGGATCAGCACCCGGGCGTCGGAGGCCTCGAAATCGACGAAGGCCGCCCGTAGCTCCGGCCACCCGTGGAAGGGGATAGCGTTCTTCCTGTCCGGACGGTTGATGGTCAGACGGCGGATGGGCCCGTCGTCTTCGGTGATGAGCCAGCTCACGATGAAGTGACGCTAGACAATCGCGGCGGGAAGGTACCGTCTTGGTGTGGGTTTCAATCCTTTCCGCGAGCACGACAAGACGGCACTGGACGTCGTCATGGTGGTGCTTGCGCTGCTGGCCACTGTCGGGGTGATCGCGTGGGCGATTCTCTCGACGTGACCGTCACTCCGGTCCAGCCCTACCAGGCGCGAAAGGAGTACCTCTGCCCTGGCTGCCAGCAGACCATTCCCTCGGGGGTGTTCCACTTGGTGGTTGTACCCGACCACGACGTCGACCTGCGCCGGCACTGGCACCAGGGATGCTGGCACAGGGAGTTGCGTCGTCGCTTCGGCACTCAGGCGTCGCGCCGCTGAAGACCCCACCAGCCGAGCAGGATCCCCACCACCGTCCAGCCAGCCACGATGGCGACTGCGTGGGCAACGGACAGGTCGGCCCCGGGCACGAATCCGGCCAGGGACTGCCCGAAGACGAAGTCGAACATGCCGGTGGTGGCGGCACTCAGCGAGACGTTCTCGTAGGGGTCCCACAGGGCAAGGATCCCCTCTAGGAAGGAGAAACCGATCGCGGCTCCTATGGCAGGGCCGATGGAGCGCAGCACCGCTACCAGGCCCAGGCCCAACGACGACCAGGCGAGGGAGATCAGTCCCAGCCGCCAAAATAGGCCGATCCACTCGCCGATCGAAGGGGAGCCGGTTCCACCGGCAGAGAAGAGAGCGATCAGGCCCCAGATTCCGGTGGCGAAGAGGAAGGCCGCCCAGCCAGCCAGGGTCAGCACCAGCAGCCGGGCGAGGATGTGGGCCCACCGGCGCGGATCGCGGGTGAGGGCCGTGGCCCACACCGTGGAGCCGAACTCTCCGCCGAGAATCACCGCGGCCAGGATGAGGGGAAACCAGGTCTGTCCCGCCGCCTGCTGGGCGCCTATGAGGTAAGCCACGGGCTTCTCCAGCGATGGGACCTCTCCTGCCAGTTCGGGGGCGATGCGGGCGAAGGCAATGAGGAAGAAGGCGGCCAGGGCCATGAAGACGGTGAGCACCGCCAGCATCACCGGGTAGAGGCGACGGCGGCTCAGCTTGATGTACTCGGCGTGGATGAGACTCATTCGGCCTCCTCCCCGGTCAGGCCGAGGAAGACCCCCTCCAGTGAGCTTCGCTCCGACCGCACCTCCTGCGGATGGATTCCGGCCTCTGCCAGAGCGGCGACGATGCGGGCACCGTCGTCGGAGTCCACCACCAACCCCGCTCCATCCACTTCGACGACAAACCCGGCGGCGCTCAACACCCTGGCGGCGGCTTGGGCGTCGGCCACCACCAACCGGGTCCCTCCCCTGTCGAGTAGGGAACTGAGCGGTCCTTGGGCCACCAGACGACCGCGGTCGATTACCACCACATAGTCGGCGAGGGCTTCGACATCTGCCAGGTTGTGGCTGGAGATCACCACGGTCACCCCACCGTCGGCGAGGCTCCGCAGCCGAGCCCTGAAGGCGTGCTGGCCCGCGGGGTCGAGCCCGTCGAGGGGCTCGTCGAGGATCAGCAGCTCCGGTTCGCCGAGCAGGGCCGCGGCGAGCGCGAGACGTTGACGCATGCCCTTGGAGTATCCGTCGACCCGGCGCTTGGCATCCTCGGCAAGACCTACGAAGTCCAACATCTCGTCGATGCGCTGGTGGCCGAAGCCGAGGGTGTCGGCGGCGACGACGAGGTTGTTACGTCCGGACAGCGCCTTGATCAACCCCGGCTCTTCGACGATCGCCCCCACCCGCTTGGTGATCTCGAGGAGCTGTGCGGGCACTCGCCGTCCCAGCACCTCGACCTCACCGGCGTTGGGACGGGTCAGCCCGAGGAGGGCACGGAAGGTGGTGGTCTTTCCGGCACCGTTGGGTCCGAGGAAACCGCTGATCTGGCCGGTGGGCATCTCGAAGTCGAGACCATCCAGAGCCACGGTCTTGCCGTATCGTTTTGCCAGGCCGCGGACTGCCACCGCGGCGTCGGGGGTCCCCTCGCTCATCTGACAGCCATGATCCCTCCGCGAAGCTTTGCGGTCAACCCTCCCCGGGCACCCAGTGCACCTCGAAGTGATCCGGAGCGAGCCGAACACCTATGAAGTCGACTCTGCCGGCTCCGATCCGGGCAGCCAGCCGGCGCACCTGACGACGTTTCTCATGGTCAGCGGCGTCGATGGGGTCTCCGCCTCCGGTGCGGGTCCGTACCTCCACCGCCACCCGCCGTCGCCCATCCCGGGCGAGGAGGTCGATCTCGCCTCTACCCACGGCGAGGTTGGTGCCAACAACGGTGAGGCCGTGTTCGGCGAGGAACCAGGCGGCCAGGGCCTCCCCCACCACTCCCACGTCTGAAGGGTTCAGAGGGAGAGTTCTGACTTCTCCAACTCTTCGATGTTCACGTCCCGGAAGGTGAGCACCTGGACGTGCTCCAGGAACCGGGCCGGGCGGAACATGTCCCACACCCACGCATCCTCCATGTCTACCTGGAAGAAGACCGATCCGTTGACCTCGCGGACCTCGATGTTCACCTTGTTGGTCAGGTAGAAGCGCCGCTCCGTCTCCACCACGTATCTGAACATGGGCAGGACGTCGTGATACTCCTTGTAGAGCTTCAGCTCTACTTCGGACTCGTAGCGCTCCAGGTCCTCGTCCATCCTTCTCCTCAACGGGGCGTGTCCTGGCGATCATATGCCTGCCCCGCTCCTTAACTTCTAGAGAATGGGGGTGACGTTTTCTAGAGGCTTCCGAAGCGATCGGGGGGCCACATGATCACAAAGGCCTTTCCGATGACGTGGGCGAGGGGAATGGGACCGAACCGGCGGCTGTCGAAGCTGAACTCGCGATTGTCGCCCATGACGAAGATCTCGCCGGATCCCAGGGTGTAGGGCCCGTCGTCGGGCATGAAGGGATGGTCGATATAGGGCTCCTCGAGAGGCTCTCCGTTGATCCACACCTGACTCTCTTTGATCTCTACCGTCTCCCCGGGAAGCCCGATCACTCTTTTGATCAGATCATCCCGGCCCCGGGTGCGGACGCCTATGGCTTCGAGCACGGAGCGGATCACCGCTTCGGGGATCGACTCCTCGATGTCGGGAGCCGCCGGGTCGGTGAAGACGACGATGTCCCCCCGCTGGGGCTCTCCGAACCGGTAGGCCAGTTTGTTGACCATCACCCGGTCGTTCACCTGGATGGTGGGGACCATCGACTCGGAGGGGATCCAGAAGGGCTGGATCAGGAAGGTCTTGATGACAACGGCGATAGCGAGTGCCGTGAGCAGCAGTCCGGGAAGCTCGGCGAGAAAGGACCGTCTTTCCTCGGGCGCGACCGTCTCCTCTTCTGTGCTTTCGACGAGGTGCCTTCCCGAGGCCTGCTTGGTCAGTCTCGGAGCTCCTTGATACGGGCGGCCTTGCCCATTCGGTCGCGGAGGTAGTAGAGCTTGGCCCGGCGGACATCCCCGCGGCGGACCACCTCGATCTTGGAGATGATCGGAGCGTTGACCGGGAACACCCGCTCTACTCCCACCCCGAAGCTCATCTTGCGAACGGTGAAGGTGGCCCGGGGACCGCTGCCCTTGCGGGCGATGACCACACCCTCGAATATCTGGATGCGCTCCCGGCCAGCCTCCATCACCCGGACGTGCACCCTTACGGTGTCACCGGCGCGGAAGGGTGGGATGTCGTCTCGGACGTGCGCGCTTTCGACAGCTTGAAGATCGTTCATGGAAGGCTCCTGGAAGCGTCCGGAACGGAACTGCGGGGTTCCGGTGGGTCAATTCTATCAGGGATCGGAATCGGTGCCATTCCGCAACAAGTCGGGGCGGCGCTCTCGGGTGCGGCGCAGCCGCTGCTCCTGCCGCCAGGCCTCGATACGGCCGTGGTCGCCGCTTAGCAGCACCTCGGGGACCTTCCAGCCGCGGAACTCGGCCGGGCGGGTGTAAACGGGCTCTTCGAGGAGGCCGCCCCGGAACGACTCCCGCTCCGTAGAGTCGGGGTTGCCCACCACCCCGGGCAGCAGCCGGACAATGCCTTCCACCACCGCCGCCGCTGCTACCTCCCCACCGGCGAGGACATAGTCGCCGAGGCTGATCTCCTCGTCGATGAAGTGATCGATCACCCGCTGGTCGACGCCCTCGTATCGGCCGCAGACCAGGGTCAGTTGGGACAGACCAGCCCACCGATCCAGGGTCTTCTGGGTTAGGGGGGTGCCTGAGGGGGTGAAGAAGACCCGGTGGGTGCTCTCCAGAGGCTCGAGGGCCGCGGCCAGAGGCTCGATCCGCATCACCATGCCCGGACCTCCTCCGAAGGGGGTGTCGTCGAGCTGACGGTGCTTGCCCAGCCCGTGCTCCCGGAGATCGTGGAGCACTACTTCCAGGACTCCGTCTTCGATGGCACGGCCTACGAGGGAGACGTCGAGGGGCCCCTGGAAGTATTCGGGAAACATGGTGATGATGTGGATCTTCACAGTGGGAAGGGTAGGGGCGTCAGCGGTTCACTCGGCGACCCTTGACAGCTCCCCCCTCCTGTAGGTTCCCCCGCCAACCGATAGCCCAGGGGGTCGAACAGTGGGAACGTCTCTTAGGGTCTCGGGGAGGGCCTTCGGTCACCGCTGGCAGTTGAGGCGGACAAGAGACACCCCATTACCGGGCTCGCGGTGATCCTTCTCATTCGCAGGGGGAGGGACGTGCCACCCCGGCAGAAGAGGACCTGATCGAGCGGGAGATCCCCGTCCCTGGGGCCGGCGGCTGAGGCAGCAGACGGAGTCGGTACACAAGCCCGGCGATAGCATTGGCATCAGACTCCCGGAACCGACTTGCTT
>JBHHWH010000045.1:0-19970 GCA_046756405.1 Acidimicrobiia bacterium
TCGACCGCTACAGCGACACCACCGACCCCGCCCTCGCCGAACAAGTAGCCAAAGCCCTCCGCGGCAAAGGATCCATCCTCGAAGACAAAGGCCAACCCGACCAGGCCCTCGCCGCCTACCAAGAAGTCATCGACCGCTACAGCGACACCACCGACCCCGCCCTCGCCGAACAAGTAGCCAAAGCAGCCAAGGCCATCGACCGTCTCGCCGGTAACTGATCCTGGAGTGCGCTCACAGGGTCGAGTCCCGCTCTTTTAAGGCTCCCTTAACGGCCGGTTGAGGCGTGGATGACCCTTCGCATGCTGGATTGATGGCCATGTCAACCTACTCACCACTGGTGCCTAAAGATCTGAGGGCCTATTGCCAGGAAGTCGGGGGATCGCGATGCACGGACTGATACTGGCTGCGGGCTCCGGCACACGGATGGAGGGTCTCGAAGGTCCCAAACCGAAATGTCTCTACGAGGTGGGCGGCAAGCCCCTCATCGAGCACCAGATCGCATCGCTCGAAGCCGCTGGCGTCGACTCGATCGTGGTAGTCGTCGGCTACCAGGCCGACCAGATACGCCGCCGCGTCAACGTAGAAGCCACCTTTGTCGAGAACCCGGACTACACGTCGACGAATAGCCTCCAGTCTTTCGTGCTGGGGGCAGAACAGCTTCGGGGAGACACCGTGGTCCTCAATGCCGATGTCCTCTTCCCGCAGGAGCTTGTGTCGATCGTGGCCAGCCCGAGGTCGAGTGCGTTCGCGTACGACTCGAGCGCCGGCGTCGATGACGAGGCCATGAAGGTCAAGGTCCACAAGAGGCGACTGCTCTCGATGAGCAAACAGATGCCTGCTCACGACAACCACGGGGAGAACCTGGGAATCATACGTTTCAACGGTCGAGCACTCCGCTATGCAGTCAACGTCGGGAAGGATCTGATCTCCAGAGGTCGGCAGCGCGACTGGCTGGCGACCGCGGTAAACGCCACCGCCCGATGGTTTCGCTTCGAGGCCCTTGACGTCTCGGGCATGCCCTGGATAGAGATCGACTTTCCCGAGGACCTCCGGCGAGCCAGGGCTGAGGTGTGGCCAGCGATCCGCTCCTGTCTCCAGCACGACCCGCGCCGGGTGCCTCCCATGATCGACCCAATCGAACCCGCCTTCCAGGAGGCAATATGAGCTCGTCACCCGTTCGGATCCTGTTCACCGGATACGCCCCGGTCCACTTCCTCTGCTTCCAGCCCATCTACGAGCAGATAAAGGACTACCCGGGTATCGAAGTCAAGCTTTCGGGGGGCTTGCGTACCAAGACGCCCGTCGGAGTTCGTTACAACGAGTTCGGCCTGTACGGCCCATTCGGCGTGGACCGAGGACGGATCCTCACCGTGGAGGAGATCCAGCAGATGGATTTCGACCTTCTCTTCGTGGCCAACACCAAACCGATCGAGCCCCGCAGCGTGAAGGAGCGGATCCAACTGTTCCACGGAATCTCTTTTCGGAACAAGGCGGTTCGCAAGGCGGCAACGCCACCGGACCACTTCTTCATGGTCGGTCCGTACATGCTGAGGGCTTTCAGGTTTCGCAAGCTCGTCCAGTCCGGCGACAGCCGGGTAGCCAAGATAGGTTTTCCCAAGACGGATCCTCTGGTAGACGGATCGCTGGACAGGAACGAGGTTCTAAACCGCTTTGGCTTCAGCGGCTACCGGCCAGTGGTGACCTACGCCCCCACCGGCGCGGACCACAACTCCATGGCGACCATGGGCGAGGAGCTGATACAGCGCCTTCGCGAAAGTGGCAAGTACGACCTAATCATCAAGCCACACGACCACAGCCACGACGGTGTGGACTGGCCCAGTCGTCTCGCCCGGTACGAGGACGAACACACCCGGTTGGCCCGAGCAGATGCGGATGTGATCCCATCCCTGTTCGTGGCCGATCTTCTCATCACGGATGCGTCATCGGTTAGTAACGAATTCTCCTTACTGGACCGGCCCATGGTTTTCCTCGACACACCTGAGCTCCTCCTCAACGAAGTGGAGAACCCGAAAGGGCTTCTCGACCTCGGCACGTGGGGACGCAAGGGTGGTCTTGTGGCACGCGATCCCAACGAGGCACTGGACGCCGTCAGCGAAAGCCTCGCCGAGCCAAGCCGGAAAGCCTCGGTTCGAAAGAAGATGGCCCGTGACCTCTTTTACAACCCTGGTCAGGCCACTCAGGCGGCGGTCAACTGGTTGACCGAGCACATCGGACTCGATCGCGAAGGCGTCGAGCTAGCCACCGTGGCACAACGATGAGCGCCAAACCAAAGAAATCCACTTGGCGTCGGGTCAAGTACGCCTACCGGAAGCTGGGACCCTACGGCCGGCCGCATCGCAAATGGCTCGTCCTTGGCTCGGTGGGAGCCACCCTGGTGGTACTAGCTCGTCTCGCCTTCCCGTGGCCGCTCCGGGGTGCCATGGAATTGGTCCTTACGGACAAACAGCCCAAGCACGGAGTGCTGAACTGGGTGCCCCCGTACGGCGATCCGGTCTGGTGGCTGGCAGGAGGCTTCGTAGTGCTGGGCCTGACCCTCGGATTCGCCGAGTACATCCAGCGCGTTTCGTTCGCCAAGTTCGCCGTCGGAGCGGTACATGACGCCCGCGCCGCGAAGATGAAGCAGCTGGTCAAAAAGGCTCACCGACTGCCTGACTCCGACGGGGCCGGAGATGTCATAGCCAGGGTTATCGGCGATAGCGCTCGCCTCAAGGCCGGGATCAAAGGGGTGCTCGTACACGCCTCACAGAACGGCATCTTCGTTCTGGGCGTCGGAGTTGTGCTCGTCATCATCGATCCGTTCCTCGGCAGCGTGTTCATAGCCGGAGCGGTGGTGGCCTTCCTTGTTGCTTTCATCGGCACGGGCCGTGTCTCCCGGGTCGCCCGCCGCTACCGACGTAAAGAAGGAGAGATCGCCGAGGCTGTCCACCAGGCCCTCACCGCCGACCGCAAGAAGGCGAAACGCAGTCGGAGAGAGGCGTTGAAGAGCCGGGCACTCAACCTCAAGAGCGAAAACAAGAAGAGCGGCAACAAGGATGTGCGGGTCACCCGCCTCCAGGCCCAGACCACCTGGGCCGTGCACGGGGTCATGTCGCTGCTGGCGGTGACGGTGATGGTCATCGGTGTTCAAGGTGTTCAGTCGGGAAGGCTCAGCGCAGGCGACCTGTTCACGGTCGTCGCCTACATCATCCAGGTCCATAACCGCACGGTTCGCCTCGGCCGCCAGACGGCACGGCTGGGGAAGGTGCTGGCCAGTGCGGAACGGCTTGCTGCCGTGAAGGCTCCCCCCAAGCCCAAGCCCTCCACACCGAAGCTTCCTTCCGAGAACCCCTTGGGCGCTCACACCTGAAACGGGTACTTGGGACCGGGAGCCTGGGCGCTGAGATCCCTGCGGTGCAGGAAGGCGGCACTGACCCTCTGTAGGGTGTGAACTGGGTGGAAGCGACTACGCGCCGACGAGCGGAATTCACCCTGTTCGTCACCGAGGAAGAACCGAAACTGCGTAGAGCACTGGTGGCGTGGTACGGCGCGGAGGTCGGCCGTGAAGATCGACGAGGTCCGCGCCGAAGCCGCACTGCTCGGAATCACTTTGGTCGAAGAACAGATCATCACCGAGGAATCCTCCGAAGGAACCGTGGTGTACCAGGATCCGGTCCCGGACCAGACTCTCGGGGAAGACCGTAGGGTCGTCGTCGCGGTAGCTACTGCTCCGGGTGTAGCTGCTCCCAGATAGGGACCGTCGTCTTCTTGATCTCCGCTCCGGTCACCCACGTCATCCTCGGCCGTCTCGGGGGAAGAGACAGAGACCGTATGGGGCAAGGCAGCCCTAGAGGGTGTGGCAGTCCGGCCGGGGGGACATCGGGTATTTGTTGAGTATTGTTCAGGAACTGAGTAACGTTCACCATCCTGGGAGAGAAGGCGGCCAAGTGGCGAACGCAACCAGACGACGTCCATGCGAGGTAGCCGTGCTGGGTGGCGCCCAAACCGTCATCGTGCCGGAGAGTCCCCGTTCGATCCTCGAGATCGCGTTGGAAGTTGTCGAGGGTGCGCTCGACGAGGCCGATGTGCGGTGGGATGACGTCGACGCGATCGTCACCGCCTCCGCCGACCTATTCGACGGGCTGACGGCATCCTCGATCGCGGTCACTGAAGTTGCGGGTGCTGTCATGAAGGCGGAAACCCGAATCGCTGCCGATGGTCTGGCGGCTGCGATTCAGGCTGTTCAACAGATAACTGCAGGAGCCTATGACACGGTATTGGTCGTGGCGCATGGCAAAGCATCGATGGCACCGCACTGGGAGCTGACGGCTTGGACCCTCGACCCGATCCTCCTCCAGCCACTCGGCGTTGACGCCCTGACAATTGCCGGTCTCCAAGCGAACCTGAATGCGGGCACCGACCGGCTCAAGGAGCACGCGCCCTTAGGGGACGGGGCATGCGCGGTTGTTCTCGGCAGTTCGGTGCCTAACGGGAGCATCGTGGTCACGGGAACAGGCCATGACCTCGATGCCCACTATCCCGGTGAAAGGGATCTCAAAGCCTGGCCAGGACTCCAACGAGCCGTCGACCGGGCTTATAAGCAGGCGGGTGTGCGCGATCCCGCTACCGCCTTCGCCCTTGCGGAGCCGTCGTGCATGTTCCCCCACGAGGAAGACCTCTTCGTAGAGGCAACGGGCATCGGGAGGGGCACGCCGCTCTCCCCTAGCGGAGGCCTCATGGAGGGAACGGCACCCCTCGTGTCGGGACTCACACGCTTTCTTGCAGCAGCTCGCGCGATCGAAGGCCAGGTCGGACACAAGGCTCTCGCCCATGGCACCTGGGGACCCGCAGGACAGGGTCACGCGGTGGCAATCCTGGAGGCGAGATGAACCCCGTCGCCGTCATCGCGACCGGTCAAACCAAACATGCCAGCTCACGGCCCGACGTCAGCCAACCGGAGCTGGTCAGGGAGGCCGTCGACGCGGCCCTTATGGATGCTGAACTCATCCCGGACGAGATCGACGCCGTCGTCATCTCCAACATGGAGCTCTTCGAAGGTCGGGCACTCCCGGAGCTCTGGGTGGCTGAAGGTGCCTATGGATCCGGCAAGCCCGTGTTCAAGGTGGCGACTGGGGGCACCTCCGGCACCAGCGCCTGCATTGCCGGCTTCCATCAGGCGGGATCGGGAGCCTTCGACACGGTCCTCGTCGTCGGATTCGAGAAGCACTCCGAGGGCCACACCCAGACCGGGATGGCCCTCACGGACCCGTTCTGGGATCGGGCGGTCGCCTCTGGGGCGTTGGGCAATTTCGCCCTCTCCATCTCCCAGTACATGGCGAAGCGCGGCGTCACCCCCGAGCACGCCGCGATGGTGGCGGTGAAGGCACGTCGCAACGCCGCCCTCAACCCCCACGCCCATCTCCAGATGCCTGAACTCACCGTCGAGCAGGTCCTCGAGTCGCGGATGCTCGCCGAGCCTCTTCACCTGCTCGACATGTGCCCTCAGTCAGACGGTGCCGCGGCCATCGTGGTCGCCTCCGAGGAGGTAGCGCGGAGCCGAGGTGACGACGTCGCTTGGGTCCATGCCGCCGTGACCCGTCACGACCAGCCCTATTTGGGGGATCTCGACCAGCGGCTGATCACCATGCGGGCCCTGCGCGACGCCGCCCGGACCGCTTACGCGCAGGCCGGAATCGTCGATCCACTCCGGGACTTCGACGTTGCGGAGATCTACGAGCCGGCGAGCTACGCCGAACTGGCCTGGTACGAGGCGCTCGGTTTCTGTGAGGAAGGTTCGGCCGGTCGTCTGATCGAAACTGGTGTGACCTCGATGGACGGTCAGCTTCCGGTCAACCCTTCAGGTGGGGTGCTGTCAACCAACCCGGTGGGTGCTTCCGGGGTGATCCGGGTCGCCGAGGCCTCGGCACAGCTCATGGGAAGGGCCGGTGACCGTCAGGTCCCGGGAGCCCGCACCGCGCTCGTCACCGGTTACGGTGTCTACGCCTGGAGTGACGTCATCGTCCTGAAGGCGGAGGCGCCGTGAGCGAGCTCATCTCGGTTTCCTTGGAGATGGACCTGACCTGGCGGTACGCCTCGGGGACGGTGATGGAGCGATTCCTCGAGGGTGTCGGAGAAGGACGGCTCGAGGCGATGCGCTGTCATCGCTGTGGGCGCCGGTACCTCCCGCCCCGGCCCTTCTGCGGAGAATGCCGGGTGAGGATCGTCGAGTGGGTTCCCGTGGCTGATGACGGGTCGCTGGAAGGATGGACGGTGGTGCACCTGCCGATACGTGACGGTCGAACCGGGGAGATGCGCCCGTCACCCTATGGGATGGGGTTGATCCGCCTCGACGGAGCGGACACCACCCTCAACCACTACCTCGACACCGCCGACCCCGACCGGCTGCACATCGGGGCCAGGGTGCGGGCGGTGTGGCGGGAGGAGCGCCGAGGAGCCATGGACGACATCGAGCACTTCGAGGTGCTCTCGTGATCCTGGAAGGTCCGATCCGGCTCACCTTCACCTACGCCGCCGGCGAAATCGGCAGTCGCTTCCTCGTCGCCCTGCGCGACGAGCGGGTCATCCTGGCCGGGGTCTGCTCGCAGTGCGCCCGCGTCGCTTGCCCGCCCCGGTCCTTCTGCACCGCATGCGGTACGGCCGTCAAGGACTTCGTCGAAGTGGGCCCCGAGGGAACCCTGGAGGCGTGGACCGCGCAGCCGGGGAAAGGGGTGTTCGGACTGATCAGACTCGACGGCGCCGACACACCGCTCGTCCATCGGCTTCTCGGCAACTGGTGGCAGAAGGGGGCCCGCGTGAGGGCGCGGTTCGCCGAGGATCGCACGGCCAACATCACTGATATCGAAGGGTTCGAACCGGAGGAAGAAGCGTCATGAGCATCCGCACCGAACATAAAGGGCACGTCCTCGTCGTCACCATCGACAGACCCGAGGCCCGCAACGCCATAAACCTGGAGATGGGCCGTCAACTCATCGACGTGTGGCGAGACTTCGCCGCGGACTCCGATCTCCGGGTTGCGGTTCTCACCGGGACCGGTGACAAGGCCTTCTGCGCCGGGGCCGACCTCAAGGAAGTCGGTGCCTGGTACGCCTCAATGACCCCCGACGAACGCCGTGCGCACGCCGAAACCGAGCCTGGTCTCGGTGGGATCACTCGCAACCTCGACCCGGGAAAACCGATCGTGGCCGCCGCCAACGGGGCTTGTCTCGCCGGTGGCCTTGAGCTCGCCCTGGCCTGCGATGTCCGTGTCGCCGCTGAGAACGCCACCTTTGGTCTCCCCGAGGTCAAGTGGGGCCTCATGCCGGGAGCGGGCGGTACTCAGCGTCTCCCCCGTGCCATCCCCGAGTCGATGGCGATGGAGATGCTGCTCACCGGCGACCCAATCGACGCCCAAACCGCGCTGAGGGTGGGCCTGGTGAGCCGGGTCGTTGCTTGGGATGCCCTGATGTCGGAGGCTCTCGACATCGCCGGCCGGATCGCTCGGGCCGCTCCCCTCTCCACTCAGGCGGTGCGGAGGGCCGCCCGGCAGGGCCGGGACCTGGCCCTCGACGACGGGCTCCGCCTGGAGCAGTTCATCGCCGAGCCTCTGCGTCAGTCCGAAGACGTCCAGGAGGGCTTGAGGGCGTTCCGCGAGAAGCGTGATCCCGAGTTCAAAGGAAGATGAGATGACCGACTACTCGACCATCACCACCTGTCTGG
Organism: Acidimicrobiia bacterium; assembly: GCA_046756405.1. GTDB lineage: Bacteria > Actinomycetota > Acidimicrobiia > Spongiisociales > ZC4RG35 > JBHHWH01. The sequence continues at coordinate 7,714 of JBHHWH010000045.1, forward strand.
AGGGCCCGGTATACCGGCTGACCCTCAACCGGCCGGAGGTTCTCAACGCGTTGAACAGCGAGATGCTCGCCGAGATCAGAGAGGCTCTCGCCAAGGCAGCTGCGGACCCAGAGGTCAAGGTGGTTCTCATCGACTCCGCATCCGACCGTGCCTTCAGCGCCGGGATCGATGTCGGCTACGTCAAGGATCTCACCGCCCCTGAGGTCAGGGAGGTAGGCCGGGAGCTACACCGAACCTTCCTCGCCTGCCGGACGACGGAGATCCCCATCGTATGCGCCATCGACGGGCTCTGTCTTGGGGCAGGTCTCGAACTGGCCGTCTCCTGTGACTTCATGATCGCCACCGACCGCTCCCGATTCGGGCTGCCCAACATCGACCGGGGGATCCCGGCCATCGTCGAAGCGGCCATCCTCCCCATGGCCATTGGGCTCCAGGGTGCCCGGGAGATGGCCTACACCGGAGAGTTCTGGGATGCAGCCAAGGCGGAGCGTCGCGGGCTCGTCCACAGCGTGGCAGCACCCGAGGCATTTCGATCCGAAGTCCACGACTGGATCACCCGTCTCGCCTCCAAGCCCGCTCCGGCGCTGGCAACCCAGAAGGAGATCATCCACAAGTGGATGACTACCGACCTGGAGACTGCCATCGACTACTCGATCAACACGGTGGTTCTGAACTGGTTGTCCCGCGAGCAGAAGGAGGGTATGGGGTCGTTCCTGGAGAAACGGGCCCCTGACTTCGAAGGAGGCATGCCATGACCAACAGGGTCGTCCTGACCTGTGCACTGACCGGAGCCCAGCAGGGCAAGGAGGCCAACCCCAACCTTCCCGAGCAGCCCGAGGAGATCATCACTCAGGCGGTAGATGCGTGGAACGCAGGAGCGGCCATCCTCCACATCCACGCCCGGGATGAGAAAGGCAAGGCCACCGCCGACATCGAGACATTCCACAGGATCGTCGAGGGAATCAAGGCCGCCGGCTGCGACGCCGTCATCAACCTCACCACCGGTGGCGCCGTCGCCGGACTGCCCCTGGAAGACAGGGTCGCGGTCGTCCCCGCGCTGGAGCCGGAGATCGCCTCGTTCAGCGTGGGTGGAGGAGCGCTGCTCGGAAGGTACGACGGCAGGGAGGGCCGCTGGGTGAACGACCGGTGGGTGCCGCTGTTCTCTTCCCATGCCGAGTTGGAGCGGGTGGCGCGCATATTCCAGGAGCACGGCACGCGTCCCGAGCTGGAGGTGTACCACGCGGGGATGATGAACAACGTCCGCGACCTCGACAGGATCGGCGTGCTCGACCATCCGATGCTGATCAACTTCGTCACCGGCATCCCGGGAGAGATCACCCCTTCAACGGTGAAGGACCTAGTGTTTCTCGTCGATCAACTGCCCGACAACGCGGTGTGGCAGGTCACCTCCATCGGTGCGCGCAACCACTTCCGGATGATCGGAGCGGTCCTAGCCATGGGGGGTCAGGTCAGAGTCGGGATGGAGGACAACATCTACATCGGCCCCGGTGAGCTGGCCAGCTCCAACGCCCAGATCGTGGAACGGGCGGTGCGCATCATCCGCGAAATCGGTTTCGAGCCGGCCACTCCTGACGAGGCCCGCGCCATGCTGGAACTGCGAGGGGCCCCAGGGTGGGAGTGAAGGAGCGGCGAGCGCGGGAACGGGAGGCTCGGCGTCGAGCCATCCTCACTGCCACCCGCGAGCTGGTGAGGGAGAACGGGTTTGCCGGCACCACCACACGTCAGATCGCAGAACGCTGCGAGCTGTCGGAGGCGACGTTGTTCTTCTACTTCTCCAGCAAGGACGAGATCCTCGTCTCGCTACTTGGGGAGGCCGCCGACTTCTGGGCTTCCGGTCTCGATGCCCTGGCCGATGGGAACGGCTCAGCTGGGGACAGGCTGGCGGAGGTGTGGCGGTTCTTCGAGGAGGTCCACCAGGAGCACCCGGAGTACGTCTACGTCTCCACCTACCTGGCCCAACCCGGGTCGACGAGCGCTGTCAGCGAGGAGGTATTGGCCGACCTGGCTAAGAGGACAGGCGCCAACTTCCGCCGACTCGGCGACCTGCTCGTCGGGTTGGGCGGAGTCGATGACCGTCGACTCGCCGCCGACGTTCTCTGGTCGTCGTTCCTCGGACTGATGGTGCTCAGGCAGGGGCAGGCCAACCTCGGAGCGCCGGGACATCCCGACGAGCACCAACTGCCGGCGGCGCTCGATCTGCTCGCCCGCGGGTTCTCCTCCCCGACGTCGCGAGAATCGTGACGGTATCCGTTTCCAACCGGTGCGCGCCCTGGGGATTCGGGGTGGCGCAACGCGTCCGTCGGGGGCGGCGACCCGGCAACGAACTGGGGCACGCTCAACCGGAGGCGGTGCCCCGGACTCACACGGGGGCCAGCATTGAAGACATCCGGGACGATCCTGACGTTGGCCTGAACTCCCGTCACCCTCACCCTTCCAGGGACTCCCCAGAGATGGCCCTTGTGCTCAGCGGCGGCCTGTTCCGGAATGCCTTCCAGGTGGGGGTCCTAGAAGCGCTCCACGAGCGCGGATTTCAACCCGATCTGGTCATCGGAGTGTCGTCTGGTGCCTGGAATGGAGCGTGTTTGGTCGCCGATCAGCTTGACCAGATGAGGGTGTTCTGGCAGGCGGTGGCCCGGCTCCCCAAATTCAGCCTGAAGAACCTCCGCACAAACCGCACCATCTTCAACATCCGGTCGATCATTGAGGCAATCCCCGAGGCTCACCTCGACTTCGACGCTATCGCCCGGAGTCGCACACGCCTCTTTGTCGGCGCTACCCGAGTGAAGGACTTCACCTTTCGGCTCCTCGAACTCAACGGGCGTTCCGATGCCGAGATCTTCGCCGGGTTGATGGCCTCCAACCTGATTCCGGGGCTGGTTGGGTGGCCCGTCAAGGTCGACGGGGAGCGCTTCGTGGACGGGGGTTTTACCGACCGCGTGCCTTACGAAGCTGCGATCCGGGCTGGGGCGCGGAGGGTGGTGGTCATAGTCCCCGACGACGACCGGGCCCTCCGCTCCCGGCCCTGGTCCCACCGTCACACGGAGCACCTGGCCGTGAGTCGGGGTCGGCTGACGGTCGTCGCTCCGCGCCGCCGGCTACCAAGACCCGGGCACAGGCTGGCCGACGTCGAAGCAGCGATCGAAGAAGGCTATGCGGTGGGCCGGTCGGTCCACCTCTAGAGGCGGATCATGCTCTCGGTCGCCGGCGACGGTCTCGCAGGCCATCCCGAGCTGATCCGAACGTTCGGGCTCACCGTCGGCGATGTTGTCGTTCGACCCGGGGTTCACACCCGATGGCTCTCGACCTCGGCGATCGCCGTGTCGAGCAGGGACTCGATGCGCTCGACGCTCTGACCGCGACTGGCGACGAACAGCCCGGTTGTCACGAGCATGAGCACTTCGGCAAGACGGCCGATCGAGTCGGGGGCGACCTCACCGCGCTCCGACGCGGCCCGCAGGGCGCGAGCGAACGCCGAGCGCAACCGTGTCAGATACTCACCGCCGGCGGCGGCAACAGTCGGGTCGACATGGCCGCGTTCGGCGAGTGTGTTGATCATGAGGCAGCCGAGCGAGCCGTCGGCCTCCCCGTGGATCCGCCCGCGCCACCCTTCGAAGAACGCCACGACATCGTCGAGCCCGTCGTGTCCCGATTCCAGGGGCCCCAACATGTCGTCGATACCTTCCATATAGCGGCCCATGACCGCATCGAACAGGCCGCGCTTGGACTCGAAGGTCGAGTAGAGCGACGATCTGGACAGGCCCGTCGCCCTGGTGAGGTCCTCAATCGTCGTTGCTTCGTACCCCTGCTGCCAGAACACGCCCATGGCCCGGGTCAATACCTCTCGGGTCTCGAATTCGCGGAGTCGCGCCATGTTCTCTCCTCGTAACGGGAATACCGGAACGTACATTCCAGTTGTACTCGGAACGAACGTTCCCATCAAGGGGGACCTGTACACAGTGAGGATAAGACATGTCCGAGAAAGTTCTCAGCTACCAGATCTACATCGATGCACCGCGAACGCAGGTGTGGGACGTGATCGCAGACTTCGGCAACGTCGCCAACCTGAGTCCCGGCATCAAGAAGTCGTACCTCACCTCGGACATCACCCGAGGCGTTGGCGCCACCCGCCACTGCGACCTCGCCCTCTACGGTTCGACGGTTGATGAGCGAATCGTGGAGTGGACCGAAGGCGAGAGCTTTCGCATCGACATCTACGAATCCTCCAGGCTTCCCCTGATCAAGACGTCGGGTGGCTCGTTCCACGTTGCGGACCACGACGGCGGAACGCTCTTAACCGGCACGCTGCACTACTCGCTCAAATACGGCCCCATCGGGAGCCTCGTAGAGAAACTCGCCCTCCGCAAACAACTGGCAAGGGAATGGAAGATCTTCCTCGCCGGCACCAAGAAGCACATCGAGACTGGCACTCTCATCGACCGCGACACCCGGGTTCCGGTCGACGCTGTGAATGCCGGAGCGAAGGCCTGATCATGGCGAACCTCCTCACGAGGTACGGGCCATGGGCAGTAGTCACGGGTGCGTCCTCGGGCATCGGGCGGGAGTTCGCCAGGGCGCTGGGCGGCGGAGGATTCGATCTGGTGATCACCGCGCGGCGCGAGGATCGACTCGAGCAACTGGCCAAGGAGATCCGCCGCGACCACGGCGTCGAGGTCCGCATAGTCACAATCGACCTCAGCGACGAGGGGTCCGTCGCACAGCTCGAACACGCAACGGAGGACCTCGAAGTCGGCCTGGTCATCTCCAACGCCGGTGGCGTCAACCCGGGATCGTTCCTCAGCTCGGATATCGAGGCGCAGGCTGGCTTCGTCCATCTCAACGCGTTGACTCCCATGCGGATCGCTCACGTGTTCGGCCGCCGCATGGCGGAGCGAGGCAAAGGCGGAGTCGTGTTCGTGTCGTCCACGGCCGCCTTCAACGGCACGCCCTACCTGGCGAACTACGCCGCTACCAAAGCCTATCAGCTGACCCTCGGCGAGGGCCTCCACCGCGAGTACGCCGAGAAGGGTGTGGACGTTCTGGTGCTCGCGCCCGGCCCCACCCGGACCGAGATGGCCGAGACCGAGGGCGTCGACTTCTCGAGCTTGCCGATGAAGTGGATGGAGCCCGAGCAGGTGGCGGCCGCGGCCCTGCGTTCTCTGGGTCGTAGACCGCTGCTCGTTCCCGGCGGCGTCAACAAGGTGATGCGTTTCATGACCAGCCGGCTCATGCCCAGGCGGGGATCGGTTGCGATGTGGGGAACGATGATGCGCAAGGCCACCGACGAGGCTCTGCGGTGAAACCAGTCGCACCGCTCCAACCGCCAGAAGGTCACTCGCCATGACCGACTGGACCTTCAACGGCACCTGGCCCTCGTCCCTGACCACCTCGGGTTCGGCCGCTCCGACAAACCCGACCGCCCGGAGGTCTACAGTATCGAGCGACACTGCCGCAGGCTCGAGTCGCTGCTGGAGTCGCTCGACCTGAGGGAGGCCACGGTGGTAGGCCAGGACTGGGGAGGCCCCATCGGCCTCTACTGGGCGACACGTCATCCCGAAAGGGTGCGGTCACTGTTCATCCTGAACACTTTCGCGCACCGCCCGCGCCGGAAGGTCGAGCTCCCGATCCCGCTGATTCTCGACGATCGAGGGGCGACTCTCGCTGTCCTACTCGAATCAATCGCCGCTCTCCACCGGTCGGGATTCGTCTCCGTCGACGAGAGCTGCCTCACCTGCGACCACTATCGGCCTGGTACGCAGGTGGGATACTGCGAGCTGCTGGCCATGGACCTCGCCCCAATCGCGCTGCGTGTCCACTGCCCGGACCACACACCGGTGCCCGCCTGAGCATCTCCACATCGGGAGGCATCAAGAGAGTGTTCAGGCGAGTGCGGAACTTGGTGTTGACCAAGGCCGGCGAGGAGACACGCGCCGGGATCCAGCAGCGACTCTACGCCGAGTTGGGCCAACTGGTCCGCGACCGGCTCGCACCGACGGGCTGATATGAACAGCGGCATCACCTGTCCGGCGTCGGCGCTCCTGCGTGAGGAGCCGAAGCCCCAGATGCCTATGGACGCCACCCCCGGGCCACGGCTTCGAAGATCATCTCCCGCTGGACTTCGTTGGCGCCTTCGCCGTACTCGATGATCTTGCAATCCCGGTAGTAGCGCTGGACGGGGCTCTCCGTCATATATCCCTGGGCGCCGTGGAGGTGCATGGCCCGCTCCGCCAGCCAGGTGGCGGCTTCGGAGGCGACCAGTTTGGCAATCGACGCCTGGGTGTCATGGGGTTTCCCGTCTGCCAGCAGCCGGGCCGCCTCATACACGAGGGCTCGGGCTGCGGCCAGCCGGGCGGTCATGTCGGCGAGGATGAAGCGCACCGCCTGCTGGCTGGTGAGGGGGCCGCCGAACTGCTCCCTGGCCTGGGTGTGAGCGGTGGCGGCGTCGATGGAGGCTCGACCCAGACCGAGGGCGAGGGCGGCACCATAGATGCGTCCCTGGGAGAGCACCGGAAGGCACTGCCGGAACCCGGTGTCCACGCCTCCGACCAGGCGACCAGCGGGGACGACTACGTCGTCGAAGTGCAGCTCGCCCAGGTCCGAAGGATGCATTCCCAGCTTGTCCATCGAGGTGCGGGTCAGGCCTGCGGAGTCCCCGTCGACGGCGAAGACCGAGATGCCTTTCAGAGATCCGGGCTCCCCCGAGGTCCGGGCGACCACCAGCAAGGTGTCGGCGATCGTTCCGTTGGTGATGTACAGCTTGGTCCCGTTGAGCACGAAGGAGTCCCCGTCCCTACGCGCGGAGAGACGCACCCTGGTGACATCCGCACCCGAGTCGGGTTCGGCGTAGGCCCAGGCCCCGATGGTCTCACCGGTGAGCAGACCGGGGAGGAGGCTATTGCGCACCCGTTCACTGGCGACGATCGAGAGGGCTCCGCCGGCGAGGACAGCATGCACATAGATGCCAAGCGCCACCCCCGCCGACGCCCGGGACAGCTCCTCGTAGAGGATGCACCGCTCGACGGGACCGCCACCTGAGCCTCCCACCTCCTCAGGGATGCCGACCCCAAGCCAGCCCAGGGACCCGAGCCGGGGGAACAGCTCCAACGGATAGGTCCGGGCCATCTCCCATTCCAGGACGTGGGGGGCGATCTCGGACTCGGTAAACCGGGACACCTCGGCCCGGAATGCCTCCTGGTCGGGGGTGAGTTCAGGCACCGCGGTACTCCGGTGTCCGCTTCTCCTGGAAGGCGGCCACACCCTCGCGGTGGTCGGCGGTCTGGAGGCACTGCACCTGGGCGAAGATCTCGAACTCGAACTCCCCGGCCATGTCGACGTCCAGTGACCGGTGGATGGCCCGCTTGGTCCATTTATGGGCGATGGGCGGACCGGCAGCCATCCGCTCCGCCCACTTCGTCACCTCGGCCCGGTGATCGTCGGGGTCGACCACCCGATGGACCAGACCCATGGCCAGGGCCTCGTCGGCTTCCACCAGGCGCCCCGTGAACATCAGCTCTTGGGCCGTGCCCAGCCCGACGAGCCGGGGGAGGAACCAGCCGGCCGACATGTCGCAGCCGGCGAGTCCGATCCTGGTGAAGGGCGCCCCGAGCCGGATACCGCGGGCAGCGATGCGGATGTCGCAGGCCATGGCCAGTCCCAAGCCTCCGCCTACGGTGTCGCCGTGGAGGGCGGCGATGACTGGCTTGTCCATGTCGACGATGGCGTGAATCGGATCGAGGTAGTGGCGGACGATCGACTCCCACTCCTGAGGATCGCGAGGCTCCATCTCGGCCTGGTCGGCCCCGGCGCAGAAGACCTTTCCCTTGCCTGCCAGCACCACCACTCGAGCCGGGGAGGCGGCGGCTTCCTCCAGCGCCTCCACCAGTCTCCCCACGGTGGGGATGGCCAGGGTGTTGAGCCGGTCGGGTCGGTTGAGGGTGACGGTGGCAATGCCTTCTGCCACGTCGACGAGCACATCAGATTCCATTTGGGTACCTCATGGTTGGGGGAAGATGACGGTGCGGCCTGGGGTTGGCGGCTGGGTGAAGACATCGGCGACGCCGTCGAGGGTCACTTTTCGGGAGATGGAGTGGGAGACGTCGAGCCGGCCATCGGCGATCAGGCTGAGGACGGTCTCGATCTCGGCGATGGTCGAGCCGAAGGACCCGTGGATCGAGTTCTCACCGGCCACGAAGCGGATCAGCGGGGGAAGCCGGGGGCGGTGGTGTCCCACGCCGACAACGACGAGGCGGCCACCCGGGGCCAGGGACTGCATGGCCATCTCGACCGTCTCGCCACGCCCGACGCATTCGAGGGCGAGCGTCGCCCCGACAATGAGGGTGTAGAGAGCCTTGGCCGGGTCGTCATGTGCCGACGGGTCCATCACCTCGTCGGCACCGGCAGCGATGGCGGCCTCCCGGGCAGCAGGAGACGGGTCCACGGCAACGATGCGTCCCGCCCCGGCCCAGCGAGCAAGGACGATCGCCTGCACGCCCAACCCCCCGGCGCCCACGATCACTACGGTCTCACCGACTTCGATACGGCCGACGGTCACCAAGGCGTGATAGGGGGTGGCAATGGCATCGGGGACGATGGCGGCGATCTCGTCGGGCACGGCATCGGGGACTGGCAGCAGACACTGCTCGGGAACCGAGATCAACTCGGCGAAGCCGCCCTGACGGGTCATCCCCATCACCTGGGGCTGCCGGCACCGATACTCGAAGCCGTCACGGCAGGAGCGGCACTCACCGCAGGTGACCTGGCCGTAGGAGAGGACCCTTCGACCGGGCTCCCATCCCGTCACCCCTTCACCCACGACGGAGACCCTTCCGGCGATCTCGTGTCCTGGGACCGTGCCCGGGCCAACCCCCAACTCGCCGGCGACGATGTGACGGTCCGTGCCACAGATCCCGGCCGCGGCCACCTCCAGCACCACCTCGCCGGGCGCCGGATCCGGGTCGGGGATCTGCTCCAACCGTAGGTCGGCAGGACCGTGGTAGACGACCGCCCTCATCGGTCCTCAAACATCGATGTTGAACACCCGGGCGGCGTTGTCACGCAGGATCTTGCGGGTCGCCTCATCGGAGAATCCGCAGGCGTAGACATCGTCCACCGTCCGCTTGAAGGGCAGCAGCGGATAGTCGGTTCCCCAGATCATCTTGTCCTGGCCGTAGCCGCCGGCGAACTTCTTCAGCGAATCCGACCAATGACGTGCCGGCCGGGCCGAGGATTCGATGTAGACGTTGGGATGCTTCCAGGCGAGGACCATCATCTCTTCCACCCACGGGTCGCCGTTGTGAGTGCCGATCAGCTTCAGCTCGGGGAAGGTCAAGGCCACCTCGTCGAGGTAGATGGGGCGCCCGCACTCGGAGGGGAGCAGGGGCCCGGTATGTCCCACCTGTATCGCCAACGGAATGTCGTATTCGACACAAGCCACGTAGAACGGCCAGTACATGCGGTGGGTGGGCGGCGGTGCGGTGGTCCTGCCGTCTCCGTACTGATAGGGCTCGAGACGGAACACCCTCATCCCCAGCTCTTCGACACAGCGGCGGAATTCGCGCATGGCCGGCATCGGATCCCGGATGTCGACGGTGAACGAGCCGATGAACCGGTCGGGGGCTTCGGCGACATAGGCGGCCGTCTCGTCGTTGGTCACCACCCAGGTGTCCAGGAACTTGAAGGCCGAGGCGACACCGATGTCGACGCCAGCCTCGTCCATCTCGGCGATCACCTCGTCGAGGGTGAAACCTCTGCGGAACCGCTCCTCGACCCCGTACTTGCGGAAGATGTGCCAGAACGAGTCGGGCCATCGGTCAGCAGTCTCGGGTGAGCAGATCGTCATCCAGGCGTCGATCGCCCCAACACGCTCACTCATGTCGTCACTCCTCTCAGATCAGGGCACGGGCGATGATCTCCCGCTGGATCTCCGAAGTCCCCGCCCCTATCGAGAAGCCGGCGACATCGCGGTAGTAGCGCGGTATCGGGGACTCCTCCATCTGCCCGAACCCGCCGTGGAGTTGGAGGATCTCCGCCGCCACAAACTGGACCGCCTCGGCCGCGTAGAGCTTGGCCATCGACACCGCCAAGTCACCCGTGGGATGGCCTTGGTCGAGCAGAGCGGCCGCCTGATAGGCAAGGAGCCTGGTCGCCTCCAACCTTGTCGCCATCTCTGCAAAACGGTGCCGCCAGGTTTGGTATCCGGTCAGCGGCTTTCCGAACACCTGACGGGAGGCGGCATAGTCGATGCCTAGCTCGATGAGACGCTCCATGATGCCCACGGCGAAGGAGGCGATGACCAGACGCTCCCCGGCGAAATGGGAAAGGATGTACCGCATCCCCGCTCCTTCCTCTCCGACCAGGTTGCGGACAGGGATTCGGCATTCGTCGAAGAACAGCTCGGCGGTGTCCGAGGCCCGGGACCCCAGCTTGTCGAGCCTGCGGCCTACGGTGAACCCAGGTGTGTCGGTGGGGAACACCACCACCGAGATGCCCCGCGGACCAGGCTCTCCGGTGCGAACGGCAAGGGTTATGAAGTCGGCCTTCGTACCGTTGGTGATGAAGGTCTTCTGGCCCGAGATCACGTAGTCGCCGCCGTCGCGCACGGCCCGGGTGGCGATGGCGGCCACGTCGGAACCTGCCCCGGGCTCGGTCACTCCGATGGCTCCGATCAGCTCACCTTTGATTGCGGGAGCGAGATACTCGGCCTTCAGCTCGTCGCTCGCCTCGTCCGCCAGCACCGAAAGAGCGAACTCCGACTGAGCCATCAGCGCCACCGCCGTGCCGACGGTGTCCCCCTTGACCAGCTCCTCGGTCAGCACACAGGTGGCCAGGTAGCTGCCCTCGCCACCGCCCCAGACGCTGTCGTAGCGCAGCCCGATCAGACCGGCTTTGCCCGCCCTGGCGTACATCTCCCTGGGGATTTCCCCGGCCGCCTCCCACTCCTCGGCATGAGGGCGGATCTCCGCGTCGACAAAGGAGGCCACGGCGGCGCGAAAGGCCTCGAGGTCTTCGCCGAGGTATCTCGACGGCTGACGGGGATAAGTAATCAAATGGACCTCTGAGTCAACGAATGACCAGACTAGGATGTCGGTCAATCATCCGTCAAACGAGTCAAATATGAGTTCAATTCCTCCCCGGGACAAGATCATCGAGGCCGCTGAGGAGCAATTCCGGCGCTTCGGCTATCGACGGGCCACGGTCGAAGAGGTAACCCGCGCCGCAGAAACCGGCAAGGGCAGTTTCTACCTCCACTTCCCCTCCAAAGAGGACGCCTACATGGCGGTGGTCGAGTCCTCCCTCGAGCGATTCCTGGCCAAAGCCGACGAGGCGCTCCACCAGGCGGGCTCAGTTCCCCAGAGGCTGCGTGCCCTCGTCGCGGTCACCGCGGAGCACTATGGAGAGGATGAGCTGCTGCGGGCTTCGCTCTTCGGGGTGAACACGCTCGTTGATGGGGCAGTCGCCCGCCGGGCAGCCGACATTCAGCGTCAGCGAATCCGTGAGCTCCTTATGGAGGTGTTGGAGCAGGGCAAGCAGGAGGGATCCATTCGGGAGGCCCTCGACGTCGAAAAGACTGCCGCCGTGTTGTTCGAGATCGGCTGGGCCGTGGTACGTGCCGAGCTCGACCACAGCTCCGACCTCCCCCTACAGGAAGCCCTCGACACGCTCAACGACATCGTGGGGCTCGGCGTCATCACCCGCAGCGACTCCCCGTGAGCCACCGCTTCAACGAAGAGCAGGCCGGCGATCCCGAGGCCTTCAGGGCCATCCACAGCGCCATGGAGCAGGTCCCGTTCGGAAAATGGCTCGGCCTCGAACTCACCGGAATCGAAGACGACCGGGTGCAGATGCGATTCGAGATGCGTGACGAGATGGTGGGCAACCCGGCGCGGAGCGCCCTGCACGGCGGGGTCATCTCCTCGGTACTCGACACCGTCGGCGGGTTCGCCGCTCTAATCGGCTACCTCACACGGGCATCCGGTCAGGAGGCCGATATCTCGCCTTGGCTGAGCACGATCGACCTGCGCACCGACTACCTGCGACCCGGAGTCGGCGCCCGTTTCACCGCCTCCGCCTTTCCCCTCCGGGTGGGGAACCGACTCGTGGTCACCCGCATGGAGCTTCACGGAGAGTCCGGCGACCTCATCGCCGTCGGCACCGGCACCTACGTCCTCCCCTGAGGTGAATAGACGCCCATCCGGCTTCCGACCCAATCTGGTGATCGGTGTGTCCTCGGGCGTCTACAA
>JBHHWH010000046.1:0-19951 GCA_046756405.1 Acidimicrobiia bacterium
GGCACTGGTCGTCGTGCTGAGCCCCTTGGTAGTGATGTGGCCTATTCCCGGCGATTTCAGCACCGCCTCTTCGGTGGTGCGTCTGGCCGGGAGATTCGAGGTTCCCATCGAGCCCGTGCCACCTTTGGAATCGCGTGGGGCACTGGTGTACGTGGGAGCCCTAGCACCGGAACCACTCTTCAACACCTCGGCTCTGGGCACGGAGGTGGTGATCGAGAGAGGTGATGCCTCTCGGCTCGTCATACCGCCCGGCAGCGACCCACGAGAGCCCAACCCCCTGCGCGCCTCAACCTTTGTGTACATCGGCGACATCGGTCCAACCCAGCTCGCCCTCAACGACTTCGAAGGGAACACCCTCTGCATCTTCTTCGGGAACGGCACAGAGGTCACCGGACATGGCCGATGCGGCCTGTCGACGGGCGTTGAGATCGGCTGGAGTGCCGACCCTGTCATGGACAGCTGGCTCCTGTGGTCCCGACTGCCCGAAGAGGCGTCCGTGGTCCAGGTCGAACTGCCAAGCGGGAAGACTTTCTGGCAGCGACCCATAGCCAGGACCGTCTTCTTCTACATCGACGGTGTGAACTTGGCAGGGGCCAGAGCGAGGATCCTGGACATCAACGGCGATCCGGTATCGAGCTGACCGGGACTAGGCGCCCTCGAAGTAGTCGGCCTCCGCCGAACCGTCGAGGATCTTCCGCAGCGGCTTTTGCCTTTCGGCCCGCTGTGCGAAGCCGGCGAAGACACCGATGTTGCCCGAGTCGGGGTACTCGGCGATCTCCGGCTCTACCAGGGTGGAGAACATGATGTAACGGGCCGGCACCTCGGAGCGGTTGATCACCTGGTGGGCGCCGGAGGGTCCCCTCTCGAACAGGATCGCATTCCCAGGCCCCGCTTCTACCTCACCGTCAGGGGTCCGCACCATCACCGTGCCCTCTAGGACGAGGAGCAACTCTTCGTTGGCGTGGTGGAAGTGATAGGGGAAGGACTTCTGGTCTGGTTCGAGGAGGTAGACGCTCGCGCCGATCATCTCACCGCCCAGACGCGCCCCGAGGCGCATCGCGGTCCACCCGAACCCAGGATGGTCCTGGGTCCGGTCCCATTCATCTGAAAACACGTTTTCCATGAGGCGACCCTATCGCGTCTCTTGCCTGCTTTGCCTGGCACGCGCCTGGCGGGCGAGGTGGCGGGCCTGGCGGATCGGCTCGGGAGTCCGTGCCTCGACCACGGCGGCGACCACCACCTCCAGCGCGGTCTTGAGGTCGGTCCTCCATCCGGGTGAAACGGCAATGGGGCGCGCCTCTGTCCGGCTGCGCAGCCACCAGCCGACCTGCTCCGCCCCGATCCACAGCGGAGAGTGTGAGCCCGCCCAGGGCCCAGGAGGTTCGCCACGGGCCAGCAGCGGTCGGTGGGTCACCCCCACCGTGGGGAGATCGAGAGCCCAGCCGAGGTGGAGGGCGAGCCCGGCCCGGCGGGGATGGTCCCGCCCGGTGGCGTTGACCAACAGCACATCGGGTATCTCCGACAGCCCGGTGACCGCCGCTTCGAGCAGCGGGCCCTCCCGCGCCGCCAGAAACCCGGGCACATAGGGCGCCGTAGCCACGCCCTCCGCCTGCGAGACGGCGATGGTCCGCCTTCCTGCCATGTTGACCGCCGCCGCCCAGGCGGGATCGCCGACCTGGCCTGGGGCGGTGAGGCCCCGGGAGAAACAGACGAAGGAGCCTCCGATCCGTATCTGACCTTCAGGACGCCAGGGATCTGGTGCTGCTTCACCCAGCTTCCGCTGCAGCGCCTCCAGCTCCGGGGCAGCCACGGGCCAACGCTTATCCATAGCGTCAGGTCTAGCGATCTTGTGCCGATAACCTGGCCGAGATGCTCCGCCGCCTGGCTCTAATCCTCGCCCTGTCCCTCGTCGCTGCCGCCTGTGTGACCCAGGCGGAACCGACAACCACCACTGCGGGCTCTGCTGTCACCGTTCCGGGGAACGGAGGTCCCACCACCACCCTGCCCGGCACTACTACCTCCACCGCCCCTCTCCCGACTCCCACCACCCCGGACCTCTCCGGTCTGGAGGGAGTCTCCGACGAGGTCAGAGCACAGCTCGAGCGGCTCCTCGACATCGCCCAGAAGATCCGGGAGCTGCCCTTCGTCACCCCGCCGCAGATCACCGTGGTCTCCGACGACGAGCTGGAACAGCGGGTCCGCGACCTCATCGCCGAGGACGCCGAAGACTTCCCCGCCGACGACGCTCTCTACACCCTTCTCGGCCTACTTCCCCCCGATGCCGACCTGGAGACGGTGCTGGTCGACCTGTACGGGGAGCAGGTTGCCGGCTTCTACGACGGTGAGACCCAGGAGATAGTCGTTCCCGCCCGCCGGGACGGGTTCACCCTGCTCCAGCAGGGGACCATGGTCCACGAGCTGACCCACGCCGTCGTAGATCAGCACTTCGATTTCAACACCAAGTACAGGGCGATGATCGACGGGGACCGGTTCGATGAGGCCACCGCCTATCAGGCCCTGATCGAGGGCGACGCCACCCTCGCCGAGGTGCTGTGGGCACAGAGTCTGAGCCGGAGACAGTTAGGGGAGTTCGTCGCTCAGTCCCAGGAAGTGGACCAGAGCGCCCTTCAGGCCGCCCCCAAGTTCATTCGAGACTCCCTCATCTTTCCCTACGACACCGGCTTCGCCTTCGTTCAGCGTCGCTATGACAGCGGAGGCTGGGAAGCGGTAAACGAGTTGTACGAGATGCTCCCCTCGCTTCCCCCTTCCTCGGAGCAGGTGATCACCTCCTCCGATCTTGGCCGTGACCTGCCCATCCCCGTAGAGCCCCCAGAGATCGAGTTGCAGGGGTACGACCTGGTGAGAACCTCCACCTGGGGCGAAGCCGGCCTACGGATAATGCTCGACCAGGTGCTGGGAGAGTCGGTAGCGGTCAAAGCCGCCGACGGCTGGGGCGGCGACGCCTATCTCCAGTGGTTCGACGGCGAAAACGCCGCCTTCCTCCTCGTTTACGCCGGAGACACCCAGCGTGAGGTGGACGAACTGAAAGACGCCCTCGTCGACTACGCCCTGACCGCAGTTGCCGAAGAGGACTTCGTCTGGGTGGAGGAGATCGACGACCTTCTCTACTTCATCGCCGCCGACGAGGTGGAGGCGGGAGCGACCATCCGCACCGCCATAGGCAGCAGCGCCGGCTGAGCCCCTTCTTCAAGCCTCCCCATCGCCCTAGGTTTTATCCCATGGAATCAGTCTTCCTCAACGGCGCCGGTTGGAGCTACGGCCCGGTCCTTCGCGCCCGAGGCTTCGTGCAGCGATGGCGCGGGCTACGACAAGGGCGGGCCGGTGGTTCTCTGCTCCTCCGCACCCGCTCGGTTCACGGTTTCGGAATGAAGTATCCCTTCCTTGCAGTGGGACTAACGCGCGACTGGAGAGTCTCGGAATCGAGACTGGTCTCACCGGGCCGACTCGCCTACTTCCCCCGCTGCCGCTGGGTGCTGGAACTCCCCGCCGATGCCGAGCCACCTCCCTCGGGGCTGGTTCTGGAGGTCACAGATGCCTGAGGGCAAGCTCATCGTCTGTGCCACCCCCATTGGCAACCTGGGCGATGTCTCCGATCGGCTGCGGGAGACTCTGGCTTCGGCGGATGTGGTCTACGCCGAGGACACCCGCCGCACTGCCATCCTGCTGGCTCACGTCGGCGCCGACGTAACAGTCCGGTCCCTGTTCACCGGCAACGAGAGGGCCCGGACGACCGAACTGGTGGAGGCCGTGCGGGCAGGTAAGACCGTGGCGCTGGTCTCCGACGCCGGTATGCCGACGATCTCCGATCCTGGAGCCGAAGCAGTGCGGAGGGTGAGGGAGATCGGCCGCCCCGTTTCGGTGGTTCCGGGACCCTCCGCGGTCACCGCCGCCGTGGCGCTCTCCGGGTTTGGCGGGAGTCGTTTCGCCTTCGAAGGCTTCCTTCCCCGCAAGGGTGCCGGGCGGGCCGAGCGTCTCCAACGCATCGCCGCCGAGGACCGCATCGTGGTCTTGTTCGCCTCTCCGCGCCGTCTGGCGGCCGACCTGACCGACCTCGCCGAGACGCTGGGGCCACAACGGCGGGTGGCCGTGGCCCGGGAGCTGACCAAGGTCTACGAAGAGGTCTGGGTGGGGACCCTGGCGGAGGCATTGGAACGATGGGCTGGTGAGACCAAAGGAGAAGTCACCCTGGTGATCGAGCCGGCAGAGGTGGAGGCGTCGGACGTCGACGCCGCGGTGGAGAGCGCCCGGGCTCTGGTCGCCGAGGGGCTCAGCGTCTCCGACGCCGCCCGGCAGGTGGCCGCGACCACTGGAGTCTCCCGGCGGCTCGTCTACCAGGCGTTACTTGAAGGTCAGGAGCGGAGCTGAGCGCGGCAGCGGGCGCAGAGCCCCTTCCCCTTGAAGGGGGTCACTTTGGTCTCCGAACCGCAGAAGGTGCAGGTGTCTGTCATCTTGCGGAGGACGATGTTGCCGCCCTCAACGGTGATGAACAGGTGATCGCCCTCGCGGATGTTGAACATGCGACGGGTCTCCGCCGGAATGACGATGCGCCCAAGGTCGTCGATCTTGCGGGCTATGCCTGAATCCATACCGGAGGGCGAGCCTACCCTTCTCACCCGGTTGAAGGGCCCTTTCCCATTACCGTCCACTCTCCCATGACTTGGGTCGATACCCACTGCCACCTCCAACTCGACGCTCGGGATCCGGCGTCATTGCTCGACGCCGCCGTCGACGTGGACTGGGTCGTGGCCCCAGGGGTGGATGCGGAAAGTTCCCGGGCATCCCTGGAGCTGGCCGGACGCTTCCCGGAGCGGGTGCTGGCCACCTCCGGGCTGCACCCTCACGAGGCCTCGTCGTGGCCAGAACAGGAGGAGGAGATCCAGGCCCTGGCCGTCCGGGCTTCGGCGGTGGGGGAGACAGGCCTCGATTTCTATCGGGACCTGTCCCCCCGGGAGGAACAGGAGCAATCCTTCCGCGCCCACATCGAACTGGCTGCTGCTCTAGGCAAGCCGCTGATAGTGCACTGCCGCGACGCCTTCGCCCGTATCTACGAGATCCTGGAGGAGACCGGGGAGGGCCCCCGGACAGTCCTCCACTGCTGGACCGGCGGCAGACGTTGGACGAGACGTTTCCTCGATCTGGGGGTGAGCTTCTCCTTCGCCGGACCGATCTGCTTCGAAACGGGTGAGACCATCCGTCTGGGAGCCGAGCTGGTACCCCCCGAAAGGGCCCTGGTGGAGACCGACACCCCGTACCTCACGCCGCCACCTCACCGCGGCGAGCCCAACCAACCCGCGTGGGTGGCGCTGGTGGGCGCCACCCTGGCCGAGGTGTGGGGGATGACGACCGAGCAGGTGGCCGCGGTCACCTCCGCCAACGCCGCTCGGGTGTTCCGCCGGTGAGCCCCCAGACCCGCTCCGACATTGTCAGGCTTCTCGAGACCCACGGCTTGGCACCTATCCATCGCCTAGGCCAACACTTCCTCGCCGACCCCAACATCACCCGCAAGATCGTCGCCCTGGCGGGGGTAGGGCCGTCAAGCCGAGTCTTGGAGGTGGGGGCGGGCACTGGAACCCTCACTCGGGCTCTGGCCGAGACCGGAGCGTCGGTCGTCGCCTACGAAGTCGACCGGGGGCTGGCACCGGTCCTGGAGGAGGTCACCGCCGGCCTGGACGTGGAGTTGTGCTTCGAGGACATAACCAAAGTCGATCTGGAAGAGGTCCTGGAAGGGGAGGGGTGGGCAATGGTGGCCAACCTCCCCTACAACGTGGGCACACCCCTGGTGATGGAGGCCCTGCGCCGGGTACCGGCCATCGCCCGCTTCGTGGTGATGGTCCAACAGGAGGTGGCGGAGCGCTTTGTGGCCGGTCCCGGAGACGCCGATTATGGGCTCCCATCGGTGGTAGCTGGTATCTACTCCAACGCCGCCGTGGCCTTCCGGGTGCCACCTCAGGTCTTCTATCCCGCGCCGAAGGTGGGTTCGGCGGTGGTGGTCATGGACCGTAAGCCGGTGTCAGTCCATGCCGAGCGGGCGGTGGAGCTGGCCCGGGCGGCCTTCGGGCAACGGCGGAAGATGCTACGCCGTTCGTTGGCTGAGGTCCTCGACCACCCGGAAGCGACCCTCGATGCGGCCGGTCTCGACCCCCAGGCCCGGGCCGAAGAGCTGTCCCCCGAGGAGTATCTAGGTCTCGCCGAGGTGGCTCCATGAGACGCTACGAGGCTCCCGCCAAACTGAACCTGGCCCTCCTGGTCTATCCGCCCGACGCCTCCGGCTATCACCCCCTTGAATCCCTGGTCCAGACGGTGCAGTGGTGCGACCTGCTGGAAGTCTCAAAGGGTGAGGGCCGTGACCGCCTCGAGGTGGCCGGCGTCGACCTGGATCCCGAGGACAACCTGGTGCTTCGGGCGATATCGGCGTTGCGTCGCCACCACCCGGTTCCGCCACTGTCGATGCGTCTGACAAAGGAGATTCCGGTGGCCGCCGGCCTCGGTGGGGGAAGCGCCGACGCCGCCGCGACGTTGCTAGCGGCAGGTGACGCGAAACAGATCGAAAGGGACGTCCTGGACCAGACTGCCCCGGAGGTGGGGGCCGACGTGGCGCTGTTCCTTACCGGAGGGACACTGCATGTGTCGGGTCACGGTGAGCAGATCGAGCCTCTGGCCCCCCTGGAGGGTTTCGCCGTCGCCGTGGCCGTGCCCGACTTCGGGCTGAGCACCGCCGACGTCTACCGATGCTGGGACCAACTGGAGGGCCCTGTCGGAGAGGAGGCACCTCCGCATCTGGTGCCCCCACCGCTACGGGACGGGATGTCGCTGCGCAACGACCTGTTGCCGGCAGCGCTCGCCCTGGAGCCACGCCTGGGCGACTTCATGGCCGACCTGCGGTCCCTGTGGGGGACCGCGGTGTGCCTCACCGGATCCGGATCGGCCTGCTTTGGGTACTTTCCCTCCTTCGACGAAGCCGACGAGGCCGCCACGGCGGCAGCAGAGCTGGCCGGCATCACTCGGGCTGCCGGCCTAAGGGATCGAGGAGTGGCGCCGGCGGACGGGTAACCTCTCCCTGCCCCTATTGGGGGGTGGTGTAACCGGTAGCACGGCAGGTTTTGGTCCTGCTGGAGCGGGTTCGAGTCCTGCCCCCCCAGCGAAGAAGCGAAGGAAGACCTTGTCTGTACACGTTGTCATCCTGGCCGCCGGCCAGGGCAAGCGCATGCACTCCGCCCTGCCCAAGGTGGCCCATCTACTGGCAGGGCGTCCTCTGATCGGATGGGTAGTGACGGCGGTCGAGTCCCTGGCTCCGGAGTCCACCGTGGTGGTGGTGGGCCATGGAGCCGACGAGGTGCGCCCCCTCCTCCCCGGCGACGTTCTGGTGGCCCACCAGGACCCTCAGCTCGGCACCGGTCATGCCGCCCGGATCGGCGTCGACGCCATCCCCGATCTGGACCGGGAGGACACCGTGGTCGTCCTCTACGGGGACATGCCCCTGATCACCCCGGCCCTCCTCGTCGAGCTGGCTGACCTCGGCGCCGCCACCCTGAAGCTGGTCACCGCCGACCTGGACGATCCCACCGGCTACGGGCGGATAGTGCGTGGCGGTGAGGGCAGGGTGATGGGCGTGGTGGAACACGCCGACTGCACCTCGGAACAGCTCCAGATCCGTGAGGTGAACGCCGGGATCTACGCCCTCAGGGCCGGGGACCTGTTGGATTCCCTCGACCAGGTAGGTAACGACAACGCCCAGGGTGAGTACTACCTCACCGAGGTTGTCGGGATTCTCGCTGCCAAAGGTGCGAGACTGGAGGCCGTCAAGGCGCGAGCAGAGGAGGTTTCAGGTATCAACTCCCAGGACCAACTAGCCGCCGCACGCAAGGCGCTTCAGCGGAGGATCAACCAGGAACTGATGGAATCGGGGGTCTGGATGCTCGACCCGGAACGGGTCTACATCGACGAGAGCGTCACCGTCGAAGCCGGCGCTCGTCTCTATCCCGGCGTGCATCTGGAGGGGGAGACGACGGTCGCTGCCGGTGCCATGGTCGGGCCCGACGTTTTCGCCCTGGACTCGACCATCGGGGCTGACTCCCGGGTCTGGTACTCGGTGCTGAGGGGAGCGGTGGTGGGCGACGGCTGTGAGGTGGGCCCCTTCGCTTCGCTGCGTCCAGGCACGATCCTCGAAGAGGGCGCCCGGATCGGCACCTTCGTCGAGACCAAGAACACCGTCCTTGGCGAGGGCGCCAAGGCCCTACACCTCACCTATTTGGGTGACGCCAGCGTTGGGGCTCGAACCAACATCGGGGCTGGGACCATCACCTGCAACTACGACGGCATCTCCAAACACCCCACCGAGATTGGCGAGGACGCCTTCATCGGCTCCGACACCATGCTGGTGGCACCGGTCGAGATCGGAGACCGGGCCATCACCGGGGCAGGATCGGTGATCACCAGGGATGTATCCGAGGGCGCTCTGGCGATAGAGCGGTCGCAACAGCGGGAGATTCCGGGCTACGCTGATCGTCGGCAGGCCCGCAAGGGCGAAGAGAACGAGGACTGACGATGGACATCGTCTCCCGCAACCGGATGATGCTCTTCACCGGGAGCGCCAACGAGCCCCTGGCCCATGAGGTGGCGGAAACCCTCGGTATCACCTTGGGCAAGATCCAGCGGGCCCGGTTCGCCAACGGGGAGCTCTATGTGCGCCTCGACGAGAGCGTTCGTGGCGCCGACTGTTTTGTTATCCAGAGCCACAGTCACCCGATCAACGACCATCTCATGGAGCAGCTGATCACCATCGATGCGCTCAACAGGGCGTCGGCTCGCCGCATCACCGCCGTGGTTCCCTTCTTCGGCTACTCCCGCCAGGACAAGAAAGTCCTGCCCCGGGAGCCGATCACCGCCCGATTGGTAGCCGACCTGTTCATGACCGCCGGTGCCGACAGGTTGGTGTCGGTGGACCTCCACACCGGCCAGCTCCAAGGGTTCATCCAGAAGCCCTGGGACCACCTGACCGCCCTACCCATCATCACCGACTATCTGGCGGAGAGGCTCGAGGGCAAGGTGACGGTGCTCTCCCCGGACGCTGGGGGTGTGAAGCGGGCGGAGCGTTACGCCCGCCACTTGGACGCCTCGGTGGCCTTCATCTACAAGCGCCGCGACCCCGTGGCCCACAACGAGTCGGCGGCACTGTCGATGGCGGGGAAAGTAAAGGACCGCCACGTGGTGATCGTCGACGACATGATCGACACCGCCGGAACCGTTACCAACGCCGCCGAGATGGTCAAAGAGTTCGGCGCCAAGAGTGTGGTCATCGCCGCCACCCACGGGATCTTCTCCGATCCGGCCCTGGACAGGATCAAGAATGCTCCTGTCGACGAGGTGATAGTCACCAACACCCTCCCGGTGTCCTCGGACGTGACCGCCCTGGACAAGGTGACTGTGCTCTCCATCGCCCCGATCCTCGCCGAGACCCTCTCGGCGATCTTCATGGACTCCTCGGTCTCCGACATCTTCTTGGGCGAGAACGCCTGATCAAAGGCTGAGACCGGGCCCGTCCCTACAATTACTGGCCTGTGACCGCCCGCCACCGTGAGCCTCCTACCCCGGCGCAGCTCCGGCTGCGCGCCCTGATAGTGGGGCTGGTGGCACTTTTCGTGATTGCCTTCTTTTTCCTGCGGGATTCGGGCGGAGCCAACGGACCCACCCCCACCACGGCCCCCGAGGCAGCCGGGGCAACAAGCACCGATACCTTCTCCCCGACATCCACTGCCGCCGGGGTCCCCACCACCACCGATGGGAGCCCTACGACCGAAACCACTGTCTCCTCCCTCCCACCTCTCCGCGGTGTCAGTTTGGAATTGGTCTTCGACGGTTTCCGCCAGCCCACGGTGTTGACCGCTCCCGCTGGAGACGACCGCCTCTTCGTTGCCCAGCGGGTAGGGGTGATCCGGATCCTCGACCGGGACCGGGTGATGCTGGACCCCGCTTTCCTGGACATCACCGACCGGGTTCTGGCCGGCGGGATCGAACAGGGTCTCCTCGGGCTGGCCTTCCATCCCGACTACGCCAGCAACGGTCGCTTCTTTGTGTACTACACCGACAAGGGAGGCCGGCGCCAGCTCTCCGAGTTTCGGGTATCGACCTCCGACCCCAACCGGGCTCTCCCTGAGTCGGAGCGGGTGTTATTCGAATACGAGCAGCCTCCCAACGCCACTGACATCCGCCACTACGCCGGCAACGTTGCCTACGGTCCCGACGGGTATCTGTGGGTCTCCCTCGGCGACGGGGCCGATTCACGACGGCAGGGTCAGGACCCCAACACCGTGTTCGGGACCATCGTCCGCATCGACGTTGACGGAGGTGACCCCTACGCCATCCCACCGGACAACCCCTTCGTCGACGGCGGTGGAGCCCCCGAAGTGTGGGCTTACGGGCTGCGCAATCCGTGGCGGTTTGCCATCGACCCCGTCGACCGCCTCATCTACATCGCCGACGTGGGCCACGCCGAGGAGGAGGAGGTCGATGTGGTACCCATCGACGCAGGTGGTTACAACTTCGGTTGGGCGGACATGGAAGGGGACCGGTGCTTCCTCAAGAAGGACTGCGATCCTGCCGACTACACCTCCCCGGTCGTCACCTACACCCACGCCGAAGGTCTGTCCATAACCGGCGGGTTCGTCTACCGAGGAGTGGAGATTCCTGAGCTTCAGGGTGTTTACTTCTACGGTGACTGGGTGGAAGGCTGGGTCCGCTCCTTCCGCTATGTGGACGGTCAGGTCACCGAAGAGAAGGACTGGACTGGGGAGTTGGGTTTGCCGGTGGGCCAGATTAACACCTTCGGCCGCGACGGGTTCGATGAGCTCTATCTGGTGACCCACGGTGGGCAGATCTACCGGTTTACGGCCGAGCGCTGAAGGGGGGAAGGGTCACCACCTCACCGGGGTAGATGAGGTCGGGGTCGCCGGAACGCAGGGCCTTCCGGTTCACCTCGATCACCTGCCTCCAGTAGGGGGAGACTTCCGCGCCGCTCGGCTCTCTCCCCATCAACTCTTCGAGATGCCGTTCGGAGATCTTCCACAGGTGATCTCCTCTGGTCACGACGACTTTCACCGCTATCGAGTCCGACTGGGTGTGAGGCAGACGCACGGCGGGAGGACGCTGTTCCGCCACAGCCAGATCCGCCAGGGTCAGTGTGATCACGATTGTCACCACCAGGAACCGGGCGATGGCTCTCCCCATGCCCGCCAACATACGGTGTGCTGCTGGGCCCGGGAAGGGGGTTACGATTCAGCTCACCAACAGGCTGGAGACGATGATCGTTCGTATAGGAATCGCCGAAACCGACAAGGTGGTCGAGCTCGAAATCGAAGAGGTGAAGAGCTTCAAGAAGCAGATCGAAAAGGCCATAGACGATGGAGGCGTCGCCTGGTTCACCGACTCCAGGGGTCGGAGCGTCGGCATTCCGGCGCGCAGCGTTGCCTTCGTCGAGATCGAAGACGCCGATGCCCACCCGACGGTGGGTTTCGCTCCGGCGGTCTAGGTTCAGATGGCGCGGCGGCGCCGCTCTGCCAGCCAGCGTTTGCGCAGCCGGCGCCGGTCGTCCTCGGCGTAGCCACCCCAGACGCCGGACTCCTGGTTGGTCTCTAGGGCGTACTGGAGGCAGTCGTCCTTGACGACACAGGTCTGGCAGATGGCGACTGCAGCCTCAATCTGCTCCACGGCAGGACCGGTGGTGCCCACGGGGAAGAAGAGTGAGGGCTCGGAGTCACGGCAGGCGGCTAGATCACGCCAGTCGGTGGTGATAGGGGTTGTAGTTGTCAGCACAAAAGTGTCCTTATTTTGTGATCTTTTTCACAAGCGTACCCACGCAAACACAGGTACGGAGGGGATTTCCAGAGGGAAATGTAGTGTTGTTGACTCGTCTTGTAAACAGATTTCTGGGGTTTTTTTGTGACGAACGATTCGGTTTCACCGCACCCGAAGGTGGTGGGGCACCGGGGCTGGCCGGCCCTCTTCCCTGACAACACCCTGGCTGGGTTCGTGGCTGCCGCCCAGGTGGCCGCGGCCGTGGAACTCGACGTCCGACGGAGCCGCGACGGCAAGCTGGTCCTCTCCCACGATCCCGAACTGGCCGGGCTTGTCGTGGCGGAACACCCCTGGGAGGAGCTCGCCGAGCTGGACCTCGGCGGAGGCCACCGGCCCGCTCTCCTGGACGAAGTTCTGGCTGCCCTGCCCGAAACTGCGTTGCAGATGGAGATCAAGAACCTTCCCGGCCAGCTCGGCTTCGAGCCAGACCATCGCCTTGCCCTGGAGGCAGCCTCCCGGGCCCGGCCCGGTGACATCGTGACCTCCTTCAACCCTGAGACCCTTCTCGCGGTGAGAAGAGACTTTCCCGCTGTCGACACCGGACTGGCGGTGGAGGCCTGGGCGGACCTCGGCGCCTCCCTCGATGCCTGCGTCGAGGTGGGCCACCGGGCGCTGGTCCCTGCCCAGTCGCTGCTGGTGGGGTCCCTGGACCCCGACCGGCTTCGGGGCGTGGAGGTGTACCCGTGGACGGTGAACGACCCTGAACGTGGCCGGGAGTTGGTGGCCTGGGGTGCTTCGGGCATCATTACCGACGACCCCGGCCTCATGGCTCAGACCCTCGGGAGGGAGACATGACTATCCAAGAAGAACTGACAGCGGAGCTGCGCGACGCGATAAAGAGCGGCGACCGTGGCCGCCGCGACGTGATCCGTCAGATCCAGACCGAAGTGGCCACCGCCAGTACTCAGGCAGGGTTCAGCGGCGAGGTCGACGACGACTTCTATCGGAAGGTGATCGCTTCCTACGTCAAGAAGATGGATAAGTCCCGCCAGGAGTACGAAGGGCTCGGAGAGCGAGGACGGGAGATGGCCGAGAAGCTCGCCTTCGAGATCGAATATCTGTCGCGCTGGCTTCCCAAGAAGCTAGGTGACGAAGAGACCCGCCGCCTTGTCCGGGAGGCCATTGCTGAGTTGGGCGTTGCCGGCGACGAGAAGGCGGTGGGGCGGGTGACCGGGCATTTAATGAAGAGTCGGGGCAAGGACCTCGATGGTGCCCTGGTGAACCGCATCGTCCGTGAGGAGCTAACCGCCGGTTGAGCCTTCCCCGCTACCAGCCCATGCTGGCCACCCGCTGGCCGGCGGCCTTCGACGACGAGGGCTGGTGGTTCGAGGTGAAGTGGGACGGCTATCGGGCCCTTGTCTACTCCGAGGGCGGCAGGGTTGATGTCCGCTCCCGCCGCGGACTCGACCTGCTGGGGCCTTTCCCCGAACTAGCCAACCTCGACCTTCCGAGCAGTGTGGTACTCGACGGGGAGGTGGTGGCCTTCGATGAGGAGGGACGCCCTTCCTTCTCCCTGTTACAGCGCCGCACCGGCTTCGGTGGTGGAGCCACGGGAGCCAGGGTGGCGGTCAGCCTGGTGGTCTTCGACCTTCTCTACCGGGACGCGGAGCTGCTCGAGTTGAGCTACGAGGAGCGCCGGTCCCGCCTCGAGGCCCTGGAACTGGAGCCACCGGTCCTGGTCCCCGAAGCCACCCCCGCCCGAGGTTTAGCTCTCTTCGAAACAGCCCGGGATCACGGGCTGGAGGGCATCGTGGCCAAGCGGGGCGGCTCCACCTACCAGCCGGGACGGCGGTCCCCCGACTGGCGGAAGACCTCGGTTCGTCGTCGCCTTCGCGCCGTGGTGGGTGGGTACTTGCCGGGACAGGGTGGTCGAGCCCGCACCTTCGGCTCGTTACTCCTCGGCCTGTACACCCCGGAGGGCCTGCGGTACATAGGCGCCGTCGGCTCGGGTTTCGATGATGAAGCCCTGAAAGCGTTCAGCGAGGCCCTGGCCCAGTTGCGAACCGAGACCAGTCCCTTCGTCGACGAGGTTCCGGGCGAGCCGGTATGGGTAGAGCCGGGGATCGTGGTGGTGGCCGAGTTCAAGGATTGGACTCCCGACGGACGACTGCGCGCTCCGGTGTTCAAAGGCGTCGAAATCGCCGATCCGGAGACGGTTACCTGGGATGAGGAGGGCCCCGGCTAGCCGGTCGCGGCCTTCTTTGCCTTGGTGGCCTCCACCGAGGCCTTGAGGGCTTCGAGGAGGTCTACGACCTTGGTGGGTTCGGGAGTCTCCGGTACCACGATCTCTTCCCCGGCAACCTTCTTCGCTGCCAGCTCCTCGATCTTCTCCCTGGTCTCATCGCGGAAAGCCTCAGGGTCGAAGCGGCGGGTCAGGTTGTCGATGATGGTGGTCGCCATCTCCACCTCTTCGGGGCGGATCTCAACCTCCGCATCCAGCTCCTCGAAGCTGGGCGCCCGCACCTCGTCGGGCCAGTACATAGTCTCCATGACGATCACCTTGTCCTTGGCCCGGAGGGTGGCCAGCTGCAGTTTGTCCCGGATCGAAACCTTTGCAATGCCCACCCGGCCCTTCTCCTTTAGGGCCTCCTGGAGGATCCTGTAGGCCTTGATGCCGGTCTTCTCCGGCACCAAGTAGTAGGAGGCCTTGTAGAGCATGGGGTCGATCTCGGACTCGTCGGCGAACTGGACCACGTCGACCAGCTTGTTTCCCTCGGGGGCTACCGCGGCCAGCTCCTCGTCGGTGAAGACCACGTAGCGGTCCTTCTCGAACTCGTAGCCCTTGACGATGTCCTCCCAGGGGACTTCCTTACCGTCGGTCTCAGCCACTCGCTTGTAGCGGATCGGGGAGTGGTCGGTCTTGCGGAGCTGGCGGAACTTGGGGGTCTTCCTCTCTGTGGCCGCGTAGAGGCCCACGGGGATGGTGACCAGCCCGAAGTTGATCGCGCCCTTCCAGATTGACCGCGGCATGGAAGGCAGTCTATGCCCCCAACCCTTCCTGGCACAGGGCTGGCGCCCCCGGCAGGACTCGAACCTGCGCACCCGGTTCCGGAGACCGGTGCTCTATCCCCTGAGCTACGGGGGCCGCGGACGAAAGTGTAGGAGTCCTCGGTGCCACATCCCCATTCGATGGCCTACCGTTGGGACCGTGAGCCTTGAAGTAGAGATCCTGTTGCGTGTGCTCCTCGCCGCAGTGTTGGGGGCCGCCGTCGGCTACGACCGCCAGCGATCCCACAAGCCGGCGGGGGTCAGGACCCACATGCTGGTCGCCCTTGGCTCTGCCCTGTTCGTTGGCTCTGGAGTGCTGGTGCTAGATGTCTACACCGCCCCTCTCGAAGTGGTCCGTCTAGACATCCTCCGGGTGACCGCCGCGGTGGCCACCGGAATCGGCTTCCTGGGCGCCGGGGCGATCCTGCGCGGTGACGGGACCGTGCACGGGTTGACCACCGCCGCCGGGATCTGGGTCACTGCCGGTATCGGTCTCGCCGCCGGGCTGGGTCAGATCGTCCTCGCCGTGGGAGCCACCGTCCTCGCCGTCGTGGTCATAGCCGTGCTGAGTCTTGGCCGGGGGGCCAGCCAGTCCGAGTCCGGCGACGAGGAATCGGTCTAGCTGCCGTCGTGCTGTACCGGTCCACCAGGGGAGAAGTCGAGCCGGTCGACTTCACCGGTGCTCTGTTGACCGGCCTTGCTCCTGACGGGGGGCTGTACGTCCCGGAAACCATCCCCCGGCTCCCCAGCGGCTGGAGGGGCTGGGACTATCGCCAGGCGGTGTCGCAGACCCTGGAGTTGTTTGGTGCCGCTGACACGGCCGATCTCGTAGCCGATGCCGCCTCCCGGTTCCGTCATCCCGAAGTGGCTCCCCTGGTCAAGGTCGGTGACCGTCTTGTATTCGAGCTGTTCCGGGGGCCGACCTTGTCCTTCAAGGACCATGCCCTCCAGGTCCTGGCCAGGCTTCTCGACAGGGAGGTAGACCGCGGTGTCGTCCTGGGAGCTACTTCGGGCGACACCGGATCTGCTGCCATCGAAGCCTGCCGCGGCTCGGCCCACCTTCGAACAGTCGTGCTCTTCCCCGAGGGGCGGGTCTCGGAGTTCCAGCGCCGCCAGATGACCACGGTGCCTGACGACAACGTCGTCGCGGTGGCTGTGAAGGGCACCTTCGACGACTGTCAGGCGATGGTGAAGGAGGCCTTTGCCCGCTACCGGCACCTCCTCGCCTTCAACTCCATCAACTGGGCGCGCATCGCCGCCCAGACGGGCTACTACGTCTACCTCGGCGCCCGCGTCGGTGAGCCCTTCGATCTGGTGGTGCCGACGGGCAACTTCGGCAACCTCTACTCGGCGTGGACGGCGAAACAGATGGGGGTACCCATCGAGGCCATCACCATCGCCAACAACGCCAACCACGGTCTTGCTGATCTAGTCGAGCAGGGAGAGATGCGTCCCGGTCCGGTGGTGGCCACGGTGGCGCCGGCCATGGACATCGCCGCGCCCTCCAACCTGGAACGGTTCACCGCCGACCCCACCACCGAGTTCCAGGCGGGATGGTCCGACGACGACCAGATTCGGGACACCATTGCCGAGGTTGCCGAGGCAACGGGATACGTTCTCGACCCCCATACCGCCACTGCGTGGAGGGCGGGAGCCGAGCATCGAACCGGCCGACCCCAGGTGGTGGTGGCCACCGCCCACCCGGCCAAGTTCGCCGACACGGTGGAACGGGCCATTGGGGTGAGGCCTGAGCTTCCGGTAGGCCTCGAAGACCTATACAACAGGCCAGAGAGATTCCTAACCATCCCCGTCGAAGCTTCAGCCCTGGACTCGCTGATCCGATAGAAGGGGTGACATCGCTTTGCGCAGCATGAGCGCCGCGCTACGATGGTGTCAGCTGCCAGACATGGGACGAGGCAGCAGCCCACCCCGCAGCAAGCATTCGAGGCTTCCCTTTGTTGTGCGTTGCGGCAGTCACCTATCCGTTGATCGCCCCCGAAGGGCCAAATCGCGAAGGATCCGATGACCACACGAGCTCAACTCCAGAGCAAAACCATCGATGAACTGAGGGAGATCGCCAAGGCGGCCGGCATCGAAGCCGACGGCCTGCAGAAGTCGAAACTGATCTCCGCTCTCATGAACACCGGCGAAGTGGCCGAGTCCGCTTCCACCGAGGAAATGGAGCTGCCTAAGGCCACGCCGCGCCCTGAGAAGCCGGAGAAGGCGGACGCCGGTGAGCAATCTCAAGCCGCCGAGACCGACCAGAAACCCCAAGGCCAAGGCCAAGGCCAAGGCCAGGGCCAGCGGCGCCGCAACCGCAACCGCAACCGGCGCCGCGAAGAGGAAAAGATCCCCGAGTCGGAGCTGGAAGTTCGTGAGGGCCTCCTCGACATCCTTCCTGAGGGCTACGGCTTCCTCCGCGTGACCGGCTATGTCTCCGGCGAGAGGGACGTCTACGTCTCCGCCAACCAGATTCGCAAGTTCCGTCTCCGCAAAGGCGACATCGTCTCCGGGCCGATCCGTCCTCCACGCTCCAAGGAGAAGTTCCCGGCAGTGGTGAGGATCCTCTCCGTCAACGGGGTGGATCCGGAACAAGCCATTAGCCGGGCCAAGTTCGAGAAGCTCACCCCCCTCTTTCCCGACGAGCGTCTCCGCCTGGAAGTGGAGGGACGGCCCAACAACATCATCAGCCGGATCGTCGATCTGATCGCTCCGATCGGGAAGGGTCAGCGGGGGCTGATCGTCTCCCCCCCCAAGGCGGGCAAGACCACAGTCCTCCAGGAGATCGCCCAGTCCATCACCACCAACAACCCCGAAGTGCACCTGATGGTGGTGCTGGTGGACGAGCGTCCCGAAGAGGTCACCGACATGCAGCGCTCGGTCAAGGGTGAGGTCATCTACTCCACCTTCGACCGTCCCGCCGAGGAACACACCCAGGTCTCGGAGCTGGCCATCGAGCGGGCCAAGCGCCTGGTGGAGATGGGCAACGACGTGGTCATCGTCCTCGACTCCATCACCCGTCTTGCTCGGGCCCACAACCTGGCCACCCCAGCCTCGGGGCGGATCCTCTCCGGTGGTGTCGACTCCCAGGCCCTCTACCCGCCGAAGCGCTTCTTCGGTGCCGCCCGCAACATTGAGGAGGGGGGCTCGCTCACCATCCTTGCCACTGCGCTGGTCGAGACCGGATCGAAGATGGATGAGGTCATCTTCGAGGAGTTCAAGGGGACCGGGAACATGGAGCTGCGTCTCGACCGCAAGCTGGCCGACAAGCGGATCTACCCGGCAGTGGACATCGAGGCTTCGGGAACACGAAAAGAGGAACTGTTGTTTGATCAGGCAGAGCTGACCCAGGTTTGGAAGCTCCGCAGAGTGCTGCTGGCACTCGAGTCAGGTGCGGCGCTGGAGCTTCTCATCGACCGACTGAAGACCACCAAGTCAAACGCCGAGTTCCTCGCCGAAGTGGCGAAGAACAGCTAACCAGGAGAGAACGGTGAAGGCCGACATCCACCCCACCTACGACATCACCCACGTCACTTGCTCATGCGGTAACACGTTCACCACCCGCAGCACCAAGCCCGGGAAGATGCACATCGAACTCTGCAACGAATGCCACCCCTTCTACACCGGGAAGCAGAAGGTGGTCGACTCCGGGGGCCGCGTGGAACGCTTCCAGCGCCGTTACGGCAAGTCCAGCTTCATCGACCGTGGTGAGGCCGGCGCCGAGTCCGAGGCTGAGGCAACTGACTCAGAGTGACCCCACCGCCCCCCACCGGGGCGGTGCCATCGATCCCTCCGACACCGTAGGGGGCCAGGCCGTCCTCGAAGGAGTGATGATGCGGACCCCGTCGGCGTGGTCGGTGGCGGTGCGGCGTCCCGACGGAGAGATCATCGCCCGGCGCGACGAGTTGGCTCGACTCTCGGAACGGAACCGTTGGGCTCGTGTCCCCTTCATTAGGGGCATCTTCGTCCTCGTCGAATCCCTCACCCTCGGCTTCAAGGCCCTCTCCTGGTCGGCGCAGGTGGCCACCGAGGAAGAGGAGAAGCCCATCACCGGCGCCCAGATCGGGTGGACCATGACCCTCGCCTTGGCGTTTTTCGCTGGCGTCTTCATCCTCATCCCGGCCTTGTTCGCCGGGGCGGTTGCCTCCGAATCCAGGATCGTCTTCAACGTCGTAGAGGGGGTTGTCCGCCTGGGTCTTTTCGTCGGCTACATCTGGGCCATCGGCCGCTCCAAGGAGATCGCCCGGGTTTTCGAATATCACGGCGCGGAGCACATGTCCATCCACGCCTACGAGTCGGGTGAGCCCCTCACTGTGGCCTCGGTAGTCCGGTACCGGCCGGAACATCCCCGCTGCGGCACCAGCTTTCTGCTCATCGTGGTGTTGGGTTCGATTGTGCTGTTCACCTTCCTCGGCATACCTGGTTTGGTCTTTCTGGTTGTCTCCCGCCTGGTAGGTATCCCGCTCATAGCCGGGGTGGCCTACGAGGTGCTCCGCTGGTCGGGGCTACGTCCCGGAGGGCGGCTGGCGGCCCTCCTCGCCGCGCCTGGAATCTGGCTCCAGAAGCTCACTACGGCGGTACCCGGAGAAGACCAGATCGAAGTGGCTATCTCCTCCCTGGTGGTGGCCCTCGACCACGACCGTTTTCGCGAGGTAGCCGACCGGGGTGAGGTCCCCGCTGCGGCCCTGGTGGCGCGCCGCGCTGTAATGGAGTCCGAGACCTGATGGACACCGAGCTCTCCCGCCGACTCGCCGAGATAGAGGAAGCCTTCGCCGAGGTGGAGGCCGCCCTGGCCGATCCCGACACGCATACCGATCCGAGGCGCCTCGCTGAACTGGGCAAGAAGCACTCCGACATGGCCGGCCTCGTAGCCGACATTCGTCGCTGGCGCCAGGCCTGGTCCGACCTCGAAGAGGCGAGGGGCATGACCGACGATCCCGACATGGCGACCATGGCGCGGGACCTGGAAAAGGAGATCGAGGCCCTCGAAGAGAAGATCCGAATCTCCCTCATCCCTACCGACCCCAACGACGACAAGGATGTGATCATCGAGATCCGCTCCGCCGCCGGTGGGGACGAGGCCGCCCTGTGG
>JBHHWH010000047.1:0-19613 GCA_046756405.1 Acidimicrobiia bacterium
TCGTCGTCCACCACAAAGGCTTCACCCCCTACCGGCATCCTGATCACGGCAGGATCCGATTCAAACCCCCAGAACGAGGACCCCCCGACTAGCACGCTTCCCCTTCCGGTCCTTCGGCCCTCTATCCCACCCATCCCGAGCGGGCAGTGGCTGCCCGTGCATGTGCCTCCAGGCCCTCCAACCGGGCCAGCTTCGCCGTGTCCTCGACCAGTTCCTGGGGTGTGTCCAGGCGCATCCAGGTGGGCGCTCGCAGGAATGTGGTCACCGACAGTCCAGACTGGAACCGGGCTCCACCGCCGGTGGGGAGCACATGGTTGGGACCGGCGCCATAGTCTGCGAAAGCCTCGGCGGCTGCGCCTCCGACAAACAATGAGCCGTATGTAGCGAGCCGACCGACCACCGTCTCCGGATCGTCGACGTGGAGAGCGAGATGCTCCGGCGCCAGGCGGTCGGCCAGAGCCACCGCCTGGGGGAGACCCTCTACCACCACGGCGAACCCCCTGCCCAGCGCCTGGCGGGCGATCTCCGCAGTGGGCAGATCCTCGAGCTGGCGGGCCAGCTCCGATTCGACGGCATCTACCAGCCGCGGATCGGTGGTGACCAGCATCGGCACCGCCTCCACGTCGTGCTCAGCCTGAGCGAGGAGGTCGGAGGCCACCAGAGTCGGCTCGGCTTCTCCGTCGGCGATCACCAGGATCTCACTGGGGCCGGCGAGGCCGTCGATTCCTACCTCTCCGAACAAGTGCTTCTTGGCAGCAGTGACCCACTTGTTCCCCGGTCCGACGATCAGGTGGCAGGCAGGGGAGAGGGTGCCGAAGGCGAGGGCGGCGATGGCCTGAGCCCCTCCCACCGCCAGCAACCCGTCGGCCCCTGCCACGGAAGCGGCCGCCAGGGTGATGGGAGCGGGTCGAGGTGAGGCCACCCAGACGGTGGGGACCCCGGCGACGCGAGCCGGCACCACCGTCATCAACACCGAGGAAGGCAGGGGGTATCTGCCCCCAGGGGCATAGGCGCCCACCGACGCCACCGGTATCCAGCGGTGACCGGCCTCACCCCCTTTCACCTTCACGGTGACATCCGCAAGGGAGGCCCGTTGAGCCTGGGCGAAGCCTTCGATACGCCCGGCGACACGCTGGAGCAGAGACCGTTGCCCTTCAGGAAGAGAGTCGAAGGTCGCCTGAAGGGCGCCTCGGTCGTAGACGATCTTGTCGTCCGGTCCCAGATCCTCGAGACGTTCGGCATGACGGCGTAGGGCTGATTCCCCACCGGAGCGGACATCCTCGATGATCTCCGCCGCCGCCGTCAGGGTCTGGGGATCCACGGGAACTCTGCGGGCGGCGGTGATAGAGGCGGCGTCTCTCTGGGGCAGTAGCAGGCTCATCGCTCCATCTCCTTGGCCTCCATCGGTCGGCGGGTGACCCTACGCTCCCGACGGTCCAGTAGCGACTCGATCTCGCCTAAGTCCACTCCCGCCGCGGCCGCTTTCACCAGGAGGAAGTAGAGGAGATCCGCCGCCTCCGCGGCGATTTCGGGTGGGGAACCAGCCTCGGCCAGCTCCGCTGCCTCCTCGCATAACTTGGCAGCGAGGAGGTCAGGGTCAGATGCAAGCCTGGCCGTGTTGGAGCCCTCGGGGGAGGTGGCGACAATGTCCCGCAGCCTGCGGGAGAGTCGGTGCAGCCCCCGGTCCTCACCCCAGCAGGTGCGGGTGGCCTGGTGGCAGAAGCCGGGATCGGCCTGGCGGACCTGGAAGCGGAGGGCGTCCCGGTCGCAGTCGAGGTCGATACGCAGCAGCTCCTGGACGGCCCCGGACTTCTCACCCTTCACCCACAGGCCGCGACTGCGGCTCCTGTAGACCCCGCGCTGGGTCTCGACCGCAACCGAGAGACTCTCCAGATCCGACCAGGTCAGGCCTAGGGCCGTCCCGTGCTCGTCCACCACCACTGTCGGCCACAGCCCGTCAACCCGGTCTGAAACCAGAGGAGCGGCGATAGCCTCGGCCAGACCCAGCTCCCCGGTGTAGAGGGCCATGCCCACCTGGGTGTCGGCGCCGATACGGTCCAGGGCAGCGACCTCTTCGGGGCTGGTGACGCCTCCGGCGATGGTCACTCGAGCATCACCGGCCGCCTCCACCACCCGGGCCGCGCGGTCGAGGTCGGTGCCCGCCATGCGGCCTTCGCGTTCGACGAAGGTGACTAGAAAGCCTCCGGCCAGCCCTGCGAACGCCTCCACGGCCGTCCACAGGTCCCTCCCGCCGCTTCTCCGCCAGCCGTGGGTGACCACCTCCCCATACTTGGTATCCAGGGCCACGATCACCCGCTCCCGGGGAAGGGCGGCAACCAGCTTCGGTTCGGCGGCGGTGCCGATGATCACCTTCTCCGCCCCGAGATCGAGCCAGCGCCGGGCTGTCTCCAGATCACGGATTCCTCCGCCCACCCGGACCGGAGCCATGCGGCACAGCTCGGCGATCAGCGCCGAGTTGTCGCCTTCGCCACGGGCGGCGTCTATGTCGATCACCGCCACTTCCCCGGCGAGGGAGAACCGTTCCAGGATCGGACGGGGATTGCCGGCCTCGAGGGCCAGAGCCTCCCCGCCAACGAGCTGGACCGCCTGGCCAGCGACGATGTCGATGGAGGGGACGATCATGGGCGCACCTCCACGCCGCCAACCGCCAGGCCGGATTTCAGCTCTCCCACCGTGGTCTCACCGTCGTGGAGGATGGAGGCCACCAGCACCGCCGACGCCCCTGCTTCGACGGCCGCGACGAGGTGAGGAGCACCGTCGGCTCCCCCGGAGGCGATGACCGGGATGCGCACCGCCGCCGAAACCGCTTCCACCAGCTCGATGTCATATCCGAGGCGGGTCCCGTCCCGGTCCCAACTCGTCAGCAGGATCTCCCCGGCACCCAGGTCGACGGCTCGTCGGCACCATTCCACGGCGTCCTGGCCGGTGCGCTCCTTCCCGCTATGGACCACTACCTCCCAGCCTCCCCCGCGGTGGGCAGCGTCCACCGCGACCACGGTGCACTGGGCGCCGAAGATGGCCGACATCTCGGCGATCAGCTCAGGACGTGCCACGGCGGCGGTGTTGACCGCCACCTTGTCGGCCCCGGCCTCGAGGAGTCGGGAGGCATCTTCCACGCTCCGAACTCCGCCTCCCACGGTCAGGGGTATCGAGATGGCAGCCCTCACCGCGGCCACCACCTCGGTGGCGTTGGCCCGACTCTCCGGAGTCGCCGAGACGTCCAGGATCACGATCTCGTCGGCCCCCTGGGCTTCATAGGCGGAAGCGCATTCCACCGGGTCCCCGGCGTCGCGCAGGCCCTGGAAGCGGACACCCTTGACTACCCGGCCGGCGTCGACGTCGAGGCAGGGGATGACCCTCGGTACCAGCATCAGTCCCCCCCTCCTGTAGCGCTGAGCCAGCGGTCCAGGAGCTTGGCGCCCCACTCCCCGGACAGCTCGGGGTGGAACTGGCAGGCTAGGACGTCGCCCCGCTCCAGCGCCGAGACGAAGGATCCCCCATATTGGGTGGTCGCCGCGGTCCAGCCTTGGGGCGGGGAGACGAACCGGTAGGAGTTGGCGAAGTAGGCCCAGCCCGGCTCCAGGAAACGGCAAGCGGCCTCGGGCTCGACCCGGTTCCATCCCAACTGGGGGACGATCACATCGTCCGGGAAGGCGCTCACTCCGCCGGGGATCACACCCAGTCCAGCCACGCCCGGACTCTCCTCGCTATCCGCCCCCAGGAGCTGCATCCCCACGCAGACGGCCAGGGTCGGTCGGCCCTCGGCGACCCTCGAAGCGAGGGCCTGGCGCAGTTGGAGTCGGTCAAGTTCGGCCATCGCCGCGCCGAAGGTGCCCACCCCGGGAAGCACCACTTGACCGGCTGCCTCCACCTCCTCGGGGCGAGCCACGAGACAGGGCTCGGCTCCTTGACGACGCAACGCCGCCATCACTGAGGCAGTGTTGGCCGTACCCGTAGGCACGATCGCCAACTTCATATCAGTACCCCCTTGGTGCTGGGCACGTCCCCACCGTCGATGATGACCGCGCCTCGCAGCGCCACAGCCACCGCCTTGAAGGCCGACTCAGCCTTGTGGTGATCGTTGTCGCCGCGGATCAGGTCGACGTGGAGGGCTAGGCGTCCCTCGATAGCGAAGCTGCGGAGGAAGTGGACCACGTTCTCCGTGGCGACGTCACCGATGTTGAGACGGCTGAAGGGAAGGTGGATCTCAGGCCAGGGCCGCCCCGACAGGTCCACCACCGCTCGGCTCAACGCTTCGTCCAGGGGAGCGTAGGCGTGGCCGAAACGGACGATGCCGCTCCGGTCGCCCAGGGCCTGGTCCAGGGCCCGTCCCAGGACAATGGCGCAGTCCTCGACCGTGTGATGGTCGTCAATGTGGATGTCGCCTTCGGCTACAAGCCTGAGGTCGAACCGGGCATGGCGGGCCAGCGTGTCCAGCATGTGATCGAGGAAACCGAGACCGGTGGAGATCTCGGTCCGTCCCTCGCCGTCGAGGTCAAAGAGGACCTCGATCTGGGTCTCTTTGGTGGTTCGGGATAGTTCAGCGCGTCGCGGCATCGAGCAGTTCCTCCAGTTGGTTGGTGGTTTCGAGAACGGCGGCGGCGCCGTCCAGGTATCCGTGGGGCATCTCGGGGGTGGCCACCCCCAGGGGTAGCACTCCGGCGTCACGGGCGGCGGTGAGATCGTCGGGAGTGTCGCCGAGCATCCACGCTTGTTCAACGCCTAGGCGCTTCAGGGCGAAGCGAACAGGAGCCGGATCAGGTTTCATCGGGGCGTCCTCTCGGGTCACCACAGCAGCAAACAGGTCGCCAATACCGAACCTCTCCAAGAACGCGTCGGCGTCGGCGCGGGGCCGGCCGGTGACGATCGCCAGCGGGAGGCGAGCAGCCCAGCGTTGTAGTTGCCGAGGAGAGACCAGCAGCTTCTCCCGCTCCTTGAGTCCAGGGGCGCCGTTTCCGCCCTGGTAGAGGTCCTCGAACCGTTTCTTGACCTCGCCCGGATCCGCCTCTACCCCGGCGGCGAGGCAGAGGCGGCGGGTCAGCTCCCAGTCGTCGTTGGCGTCACCGGCCGCCTTCGCCAGGCTTATGTCACGGCTGCTCACCTCGACCCCGAAGGTGGCGGCTGTCTCCACGATGGCGGCCCGGTAGGAGCCGCTCACGTCGGCCAGAACTCCGTCGAGGTCGAAGAGGAGTGCCTGAGGGGCCAGCACCGTCCGTAAAGTGTGCTCCAGGCGAAGGTATCCGTCTGGATCGCCAGGAAGGGTGATTCGCACGCTCCGCCGCAGCTCGAGGTTTTCCGGGAAGCGGCGCAGGCCGACACCGAGGGCCGCGGCCGCGCCAACTACCCAGGCAGGGTCCACCTCGGTGGCGAGAACGAAGTTGGCCTGGGAGGGAAGGGGTCCTGCCCTCAACTCGTCGAGGAGGGCTGTGAGATCCTTCCGCTCTTCCCGGACCCGGGCGACGTAGGGGAGGGGGTCGTGGAACTCGACCGCTTGGGCGGCCAGGGAGACGGAGATGCCCGAGACAGCGAACGGGCTGCCGTAGGCACTCACCTGGGAGACCATCTCGGCGGGACCGAGGAGGTAACCCACCCGCAGCCCTGCCAAGCCGTAGGCTTTGGAGAGGGTACGAATCACCATCACGTTGCCCAGCTCCAGCGCACGCGAGGTGAGGTCCTCGTCGGCGAACTCGGCGTAGGCGGCGTCCAGTACCACCCGAGGGAAGGCCGCGGCGATCGCTTCCAGGTCGGTGGCGGTGATCACGCTTCCCGTTGGGTTGTTGGGAGATACCACCACTGCCATCCCGGCGGCCTCCCCGGCGGCGATGAACTCTGCCCTAGGGAAGGGTCCTGTCCACCAGGGGACTCGGGTCAGCCGAGCGCCGGTCTGTTCTGCATACCGGTAGATCATCTCGAAGCTGGGGGTGGTCACCACCGCTCTTTCCCCCCGGAGTTGGAGGAAACAGCGCGCCAGGGCATCGTCCCCGCCGGCGGTTACCAGGACCCGGTCTTCCTCCACGCCGTGACGGCGGGCAACGGCCCGGCGTAGAGCCTCCACGTCGGGATACCGGTTGGCCAGGCCGGCCAGCACCTCTTCTTCGAATTGGAGCGGTGGCGGCCGGCCTTCGTTGCGGGATAGGTCGAGGTCCACGCTGGTTCCCAGGGAGGGGGGCTGGTAGGGGCGGAGGCGACTCATGGGATGATCTGCTCCAGGCTGGAGACGGCGATGTCCGAAGCTCCGCGCTCCTTGAGCAGGGGCATAAGACCGGGCAGCTGCGACCGGGGCACGGCGGCCTTCACCGCGAAGCCGGCTCCGCCGTGGAGGGTGGAGATGGTCGGCTCCCGCATGCAGGGGAGGATCTCGATGATGGCCTCGATGTCCTCCGCGGCGACGTTCAGTTCCACCATGGCCCGGTTGCGGGCCTCTAGCACCGACCGAACGCTGAGTACCAGGGCGTCGATAGCGGACTTCTTGTCCGCTGTCTCCAGGGCCTTCTGACTGGCGTAGAGGCGGGTGGAGGACCTCATCAGCTCGTCGACCACCACCAAGCCGTTGGCAGCCAGGGTCTCCCCGGTGGCGCTGATGTCCACGATCACGTCGGCGTCCTCCGGTGGAAACACCTCGGTAGCCCCGTAGGAACGGACGAAGCTGGCGTCCAGGCCCCGAGACTCGATCCAGCGGACGGTGAGACGCTCCAACTCGCTGGCCACCACCAGCGGCCGGTGGGGGAGTCGACCGTCTACGAGCAGGGGTTCAGGCGCCGCCGCCACCACCCGCACCGGGTCCAGCCCGGTATCGAGAAGCTCGACGAGGTCGGCGGACTTCTCCGCTACCCAGTCGGCGCCGGCGAAACCGATGTCCCGGGAACCCGCGGCCAGCATCTCCACGATGTTCTGCGGTTTCAACAGCTTCACCTCCAGCCCAGGTACCGAACTAACCGGCCGGTAGCCGCGTGGTCCCGAACGCAGCTCGATGCCGGCGTCGGCCAGCAGGCGGATCACTCCGGCTTCGGTACGGCCCTTGGGAACCGCCAGGTGGAGCACTTCGGTTGAGTTGAGTCGATTTGTCATGGTCAGGCCTCTCGGCCGACTCACTCACGGTCGGGGCTCTGGCCAAAACAAAGCGCCGACCGCTGCGGGTCGGCGTCTCGATGGGTGGGTTGTGTGTGCCTAGGCGCCCACCGACGACCGACCCCTGGCGGGGTGGTGGTGATGGGCGTGGGCGAACACGTGCTTCATGTAGGGGAGCAAGTTACAACGGAGTGCTCCAGTTGGCAAGGTGAGACATGTGGCCTTCCCGGCCGTACTCGTTACCCTTCCCTGCCCGATGACACGAAGAGTGCCCGACAAGCCCAGCATCGAAGGCCTGGAGGCGAAGTGGTCGCGCCGTTGGGAGGACGACGGCACCTTTCGCTTCGACCGGACCAAGGCCCGCGAAGAGATCTTCGCCATCGACACCCCGCCTCCCACGGTCTCCGGCTCCCTCCACATGGGGTCCGTCTTCGGCTACGTCCAGACCGACGCCCACGCCCGTTACCGCCGCATGTCGGGCAAGGAGGTCTTCTACCCGATGGGCTGGGACGACAACGGGCTTCCCACCGAGCGTCGGGTGCAGAACTACTACGGGGTGGTCTGTGACCCCTCCCTGCCCTACGACCCCGACTTCACTCCGCCCGAAGAGCTCCGCGACCCGCCGATGGCCATCAGCCGGCGCAACTTCATCGAGCTGTGCCACATCCTCACCGCCGAGGACGAGAAGGTGTTCGAGGAGCTATGGCGCACCCTGGGGTTGTCGGTGGACTGGACCCAGACCTACGCCACCATCGACGAGCACAGCCAGCGCACCTCCCAGAAGGCGTTCCTGCGCAACCTGGCCCGCGGGGAGGCCTACTCCCAGGAGGCTCCGGTTCTCTGGGACGTCGACTTCCGCTCCGCCGTCGCCCAGGCCGAGCTGGAGGACCGGGAACGTCCCGGGGCCTACCACAAGGTGGCCTATCGCAAGCTCGACGGGACTCCCGTCTACGTGGACACCACCCGTCCCGAGCTGATCTGCTCTTGCGTGGCCCTGGTCGCCCACCCCGACGACGAGCGGTACCAGGACCTCATCGGCGCCACCGTCGTATCCCCTCTCTTCGGTGTGGAGGTCCCCGTGGTGCCCCACGAGCTGGCGGATCCCGAGAAAGGGACCGGCATCGCCATGATCTGCACCTTCGGCGACACCACCGACGTCGTCTGGTGGCGGGAGCTGAACCTGCCCACCCGGGCCGTCATCCAGCCCGACGGCCGACTCCAGGAGGAGACTCCGGAGTGGCTCTCCGGGAAAGGCGCCGACGCCTACCGTCAGATCGCCGGCCTCTACCCCAACCAGGCCCGCCGCAGGATTGCCGAGATGCTGGCCGAGTCCGGGGACCTCGACGGCGAGCCCCGACCCATCACCCACCCGGTGAAGTTCTTCGAGAAGGGTGATAGACCCCTGGAGATCATCACCAGTCGTCAGTGGTACATCCGCAACGGCGGTCGTGACGACGACCTGCGCAAGGACCTGCTCGCCCGTGGTGAGGAGCTGCACTGGGTTCCCGACCACATGCGGGTCCGCTACCGGCATTGGGTGGAAGGGCTCAACGGAGACTGGCTCATCTCCCGACAACGCTTCTTCGGTGTCCCCATTCCGATCTGGTACCCGGTGACCGAGTCGGGAGAGGTCGACTATGACAGCCCGATCCTCCCCGACGAGGACTCCCTCCCCGTCGACCCTTCCAGCCACACCCCGCCGGGCTACGACGAGTCCCAGCGGGGCCAGCCGGGTGGTTTCGTGGGAGACCCCGACGTCATGGACACCTGGGCCACGTCGTCGCTGACCCCTCAGATCGCTGGGCACTGGTCCGATGATCCCGACCTGTGGGGTCGGGTCTTTCCGATGGACATCCGCCCCCAGGGACCGGAGATCATCAGGACCTGGCTGTTCTCCACCGTAGTGCGCTCCCACTACGAGCACGGGTGCTTGCCCTGGCACACCGCCACGATCAACGGCTGGATCCTCGATCCCGACCGGAAGAAGATGTCCAAGTCGAAGGGGAACGTCATCACACCTATGCCCTTGATCGAGGAGTACGGGGCGGAGGCGGTCCGCTATTGGGCCTGCCGGGGGCGTCCCGGCGTGGACACGGCGGTCGACTTCGGGGTGATGAAGATCGGACGGCGTCTCGCCATCAAGATCCTCAATGCCTCCCGGTTCGTGCTCGGCTTCGGCGACGATGTCGAGCCTTCAGCGATCAGCGAGTCCCTTGACCGGGCCATGCTCGCCTCCCTGGCCGGGGTGGTCGCCCAGGCGACGGAGGCCTTCGAGGTATACGACTACGCCCGGGCCCTGGAGCTGGCCGAGCAGTCCTTCTGGTCGTGGACCGACAACTACATCGAGCTGGTCAAGGCCCGCGCCTACGGGCAAGGCCCTAGGGCTGCGTCGGCTCATGCCGCCCTTCAGCTTTCCCTCAGCGTCTACCTGCGGCTGTTCGCCCCGTTCTTGCCCTTCGTCACCGAAGAAGTGTGGAGCTGGTGGCGGGAAGGGTCGGTACATCGCCAGCCCTGGCCTGGTCCGTCGGAGTTCGAGAAAGCAGCCGGGGACGCCGCTATCACCGAGGTTGTCGGCGAGGTCCTGACCGCGGTGCGCCGCACCAAATCCGACGCCAAGGTGTCGATGCGGGCCGAACTGGAACGGGTGACGATCACCGCCCCCGCCGAGACCCTGGATCGGGTCAAACAGGTCGAAGCCGACCTCAAGGCCGCGGCCCGCACCGAGACGGTCGAATACCGCGAGGGCGAATTCGCAGTGGAGGCGGTCCTGGCCGAGGGCTGACCCGGCCGGAAAACCCGAACCCCCGGTACGCTCCCCACGTGGACGCTGCCTCCTTCGGTTCGGTGGCCCTCTGGGCCGCCATCGCCGCCGGCGCTTCTTCTTTGATGCCGGGCCCGCCGCTTCGTCTCGCCCGGCGTCTCCTGTGGACGTCCCTAGCCCTTGCCAGTGCGGCCACCCTGGTCCTCACCCTGGCGCTGCTGGGAGCAGACTTCTCTCTGGCCTACGTGACCAGCACCACCACCCGGGCTACCCCCTGGCCCTACAAGGTGGCCGCCCTGTGGGGAGGCATGGAGGGCTCGATGCTCTTCTACTCCCTCCTCACCCTGGGGGTGGGCTTGGTGGGGCTGCGCCGCTTCCAAGGAGGCCTGTGGGCATACCGGGTGGTGGCCCTGGTGTCCACCGGCTACCTGCTCATCACCGCCACCATCGCCGATCCCTTCGTAACCCGCGACATCCCCGCTGTCGATGGCATCGGGCTCTTCGGGATCCTCCAGCACCCCGCCATGGTCTATCACCCGCCCGTCCTCTACCTCGGGCTCACAGCCCTGATGATTCCGTTCGCCCTCACCGTGGACGCCGTCCTCGGTGACGGTCTCGACATGGGCTGGCTTCGTTCCGTACGCCGCTCGCTCTACTTGCCTTGGACCCTGCTCACCCTGGGGATGGTCGCCGGGGCCAACTGGGCCTACGTTGAACTGGGGTGGGGTGGGTTCTGGGCCTGGGACCCGGTGGAGAACACCTCGTTGATGCCCTGGCTGGCGGCAACGATCTTTCTCCACAGCGCTCGGATTCAACAACGCGATGGCCGGCTGAGTCGCTGGAACGCCGGCTTCGCCACGTTTCCATTCATCCTCACCATCATGGGGGTGTATCTGACCCGTTCCGGGGTCACCGGTTCCATCCACTCCTTCGCCGAGGACCCGGTCGTCGGGAAGGTGCTGCTCAGCGCGGC
Organism: Acidimicrobiia bacterium; assembly: GCA_046756405.1. Lineage (GTDB taxonomy): Bacteria > Actinomycetota > Acidimicrobiia > Spongiisociales > ZC4RG35 > JBHHWH01. Next base: position 10,824 of record JBHHWH010000047.1, read on the forward strand.
CGCGGTGACCGCCCTCGCAGCGATCGCTTTGATCCTTCGAACCCCGGCCGGGAGGTCCTGGGAGACGGTGCAGTTGAAGCGGGACACCTGGCTTGCAGCGAGTGCTGTGCTCCTGGCTTTTGTCCTTCTGGTGGTCCTCGTCGGCTCGGCCTATCCCGCCTATGCCAACGTCTTCCTGGGGCGGGTCCTGACCGTGGACAGCCGCTTCTTCCTCTCGTTGACCTACCCCTTTGCCCTGATGGTCGCTCTCGGCATAGGTTTTGCTCTCAAGACCCGATGGTCCAGATCAGGCTTGGATGAGCCGCGGGTCGGACTGTTCGTCGTCGCGGGGGCCGCCGCCAGCGTCACCGCGCTCGCGGTCTCCGCTGAGGTGGTGCCCCTGGTGCTCTTGTTCGTCGCTTCGGGTGCGGTGGCCTTGCTGTTACGGGATCTGATCAGGAGACGGCCCCGGCGGCGACTCGCCGTCGCCTACCTGGCCCACCTCGGGTTCGCACTGGTTCTGATAGGTGCCGCTGCCAGTGCCCTGGGTGCGGACTATGTGGGAACGCTCGCCCCCGGAGAACAGGTCGAAGTGGGTGGACACGACCTCAGACTGGAAGAGGTGCTCACCGGGGAGACGGACCGGTTCCTCTTCGTGCGCTCCGTTTTCACCGTCGACGGCGAAGACACGGTGACACCCGAGATTCGGGCCTACGAGAACCAGGCCCTTCCGGTCTCCGAACCCGCCCTGCGACCGACCCTGGCCGGAGACCTGATCGTGGCCACTTCGCGGCTGAATGAAGACGGGGTAACAGTGAACGTGTCGGTCTTTGTCAGACCGCTGGTGTGGTTGGTGTGGGTCGGGGCGCTGCTCATCACCGTGGCGGGGATGGTCGCTCTCGCCGGCCGAGGCGGAGGCGCCGCAGCGCCACGTCGAGGGGCCACAGCAGCGCGGCGGCCAGCAGAAACCACCAGCGGTAGCTCCGTTCAGTGACCCCCACCTCCAGGCCTTCGGCGTCGAAGGCCTGGGAGGCGACGATCTCACCCCGACCACCGGTGGCCGTCGAGATGCCCTCCAGCAACGCCGAATCCGGCGGCCCAGGGAGGAACTCGGCGGCGAAGGAGCGAGATGCGGTGGCGGACAGCACGCTGGTTTCGTTGACGCTGACCCCCACTGCGTAGGTTCCGCTCTCCCGGGCGGGGACTGTGGCCTGGAACAGGCTTTCCGAGATCCTCTCCAGTCTCACCTCCTGGGAGCGCCCCCCGGGGAAGCTCACCCGAGCGGAGGTCACGGTTCCGGCCGGCCATGCCTCGGCGCTTTCCAGACTGATGGTGAGAAGGTCGTCCGAGATGGTGGCCTCGAGGCTCTCGCCTTCGGCGCCGCCGAGGGGGAAGGTGTCCCGCACCACCGTCGACCAGAAGTCGGCGAAGCCCTCCCATCCGGCCCACAGAGAGGCCCACTTGTCACCGCCATCGCTAGTCCAGGCAGCCACTTTGCCCAGACCCACCCGCCATGAGGCCAGCAGCGGGTCCTCCGGTTCGCCCACCCGGAGATGAACCTGGGCGACGGGTTTGGCTGTTGTGGCCACGTAGCCGAGAAGTGGCGGCGACGAGGCCAGGTCGCGAACCGCCCGGGCTGTGGAGGTGACCCTGGGGAAGAACTCGCCTTCGTTGATGAAGGTCCGGGCGGCGATGCGGGCCTCGCGGACGAAGATCTCAGGGATCTCGTCGAGGTCCCGACCGGGGTAGAAGCGTCCTCCGCCCATCTCGGCTACTTTCGCCAAGTCTGGCTCGGCCCCCTCACCGGTGGCCACCACCGAGATGGTGATTCCCTGCGCGGCTACCTCCTCGGCGGCGGCGATCAGGCTCTCACCCTTCGGAACTTCATCGAAGGCCAGCTCCGAGGTGAATCCGTCGGTGAAGAGGATGATGTGCTTCAGCGTCTTCTCCGACTCGGCGAGGGCGGCGGCGGCCTCCCTCAGGGCGGGAACGATCCTGGTCTCCCCGAAGGGGCGGAGACTGGCCACGCCTTCGTCGATGGTCTCCCGCGAAGGCAGCTCCTGAAGGGGGATTACCCAGTTTGTGTTGCCGCTGAAAGCCAGAAGCCCCACCTCGTCACCGCTTCCCAGCGCATCGATGGCCACAATCGCCGCCGCCTTGGAGATGTCGGTCTTGTTCACCCCACCCTCGATGGGCTCCTGGTTGGGCGCGGCACAGTGGCATGCTCCCATGGACTCGCTGGTGTCGATGAGCAGCACTTCGGCGACGTCGACTTTGCGCTCTTCGTCTTCGACCTCGCTGTCTACGGGTAGCAGAGCCTCGAGGGGAGTGTCGCGGTAGCCGCCGAGGCCGTAGGCACGACTACCGCCCACCACGACCATCCCTCTTCCCAGGTCGCGGACGAAGGAGTCCAGGGCGTTCATCTGCGACTCGTTGATATCCCGGGCGGGAACGTTGACCAGCAACACCGCCCGGTAAACGCCCAGCTCCTGGAGGCCAGGCATCTGGCTGATGTCTACCCGATCCAGCTTGAGGCCCCTCGAGACCAGAGCCTCCACGATCGGATCTGCGGCCCCGTCGAGGCCTTCGACCACCAGGACAGTGTCGGGTCCCTCCACCTGCACCGCGGTGCGAGCCTCGTTGTTCTCGCGGACCGCGTCGCCGGCCAGGGATACCGTCGCTCTCAACCGCTGCAGGCCAGGGGAGGCTGCCTCCACCGGGAAAACAACCTCGGTCGTCCCGGGACTCACCCCGACGACGCGGCTGCCTATGAGGCCCAGGTCGTCATACAGCTTGACCTCGAGTTCAGCGCCGATGGTCGAGACGACCTCCACGGTCGCCTCGAACCGTTCCCCCTCGCTCACCGTGTTCGGAGCGGTTATCCCGGCCACGGCAGCGTCGGTCCTCGCGCCCCCGGCCACGGTGTGGACTTCGACGACCACCCCGAGCTGTTTGAGGCGGTCCACTTCGGCCTGGAGGTCGCCGGTGTTGTGGCGCCCATCGGAGACCAGGACGATGCGCTGTCGTGTCTCGCCGCCGAGCAGGGCCTCGGCCAGGCGCAGACCCCGGGCGATGTTCGTGGCGTCCGGTTCGACACCCCTGGCCCGACGGTAGGGGGATGTTCCGACAGGGGTGCCCACCCGGGCATCCTCTCCGAATTCCACCACCGCCCACTGGTTGTCCCCGGCGTCGGTGATGGCCGACTCCACCCAGGCTCTGGCCGTGTCGACCGCAGTTCCGACCGAGGCTGAGGCGTCGACGACGAAAACCGTGGTGACCCGAGTCGAGGTGGTGGCGAAGGTGGGGTCCGCTAGAGCCAGGACTATTAGGACAGCGATGCTGCCTCGGGCGACGAGCCCCCACCGCCACTGGCGGTCGGAGACTCCCCGCGACCGCCAGCTCACCCACAGCTCGAGGGCGAGGAGAGCCAGGAGAACGCCGAGGATACGAGGCAGAATGGAACGGGCCACGGTGGTGGCGCCCACCGTTTCGGCACCACCCGGGGCCGGCCTCAGCTCAGGCAGGCTGGAAACCGGACGGAGAGAGGATTCCGAGCTGTCAGGGTTGACCGCGACGATTCGGTGCTGTTCCTCTCCTTCGGACCTGACGGCCCAGAATCCGGAGAGGTCCGCCACCGGCTCCGAATCTCCCACCGAAACAACTACGCGGTTGCCCCGAGGATCTACCACGGTTCCGCCGGTGTCGCCGACAGGTATCGGATCGCCCACGGTGAGGGGGGCCTCCGCCCCGGACACACCGGTCAGCGCTCCAACCATCCGGGCCCCGAGGATCGGATAGGCGATGTCCACTGGCAGGTTGGAGCGTTCGAGGTCGAAGGCGAAATAGAAGAAGGGGACACCGGCGGCGTCACCGGCGACGATCAGCGGTGTGTCCGGGGCGCCTAACAGAACTTGGCCTTCGGTCACCTCCACCACCTGAGACTCGGCGACGGCGATCCGGGAGAAGTCGATATCGTCGAGGAGCGGGTCGGGGGAGACCAGAGTGGGAACCGGGTTCTCGATCCTGCCCGTGACCGTGATGCCAGGGGCTCCACCTGCGGGTTCGATGGCGATGAACGGGACCGAAGGCGCTGGAGGTACGGGGACACCGACATAGACCTCGAGGTCCACCTCGTCGCCTGCAACCACATCGGTGTCTATGCCGGGGATGCTGGCCAGGAGCTGGTCAACGAAGAAGGTGTTCTCCCCGAAGACTCGGACCCTGAGATCGCCGAGGGTTGGAGCCGTCGCGTAGCGCTGGTTGTCGTAGGCGAGGAGGTCCTGGCCGTCGAGGAAGGCGGCCACGGTGGCGCCGGCGGGAAGTTCAAAGAGCTCTTCGATCACGCTCCCGGAAGGGCTCAAGATCTCGCGGCTTGCCACCGTGGCGCCATCCACGTCCACCCTGAGGGTCTGGCTGGCATCAGGCCCTCCCTTGGACTCCACAGTGACCAGAGCCCTGAGCCCTCCTGGGACCGCTTCCACTTCGAGTCCAGTGATGGCGCGGTTGGTGTCGGCGGCGCCAACCGGCTGGAAGCGGGTCCCCAAAGGAGCCAGGCGTTGGGCAGTCTCGCTCAGCTGTCCGTCGGAGATGAGAACGATGTCGGTACGACGGTCAGGAGTGAGGAGGGACTCGGCGAGGGCGAAGGTTGCCTCCCAATCGGCGGCGGCAGCGACGGTGCGTAGGGTGTCGACCGCTCGTTCGAACTCTTCGACACTCCCGCTCTGTTCCAGCAGTAGGAGCGGTCGGTGGGAGGCCACCACGAGGCTGGCCACACCTTCGTCGGGGAGATCGGCCCTCAGCGCCTTGGCCTCGGAGATGGCCTCTCCAAGGCGGTCGGGAGAGCCGTCGATGGCCGACATGGACCCCGAGGCGTCGATGATGAACACCGTGTGCTCGGCCAAGGCGGCCTCCTCCATCACCGCAGGACGGGCCAGAGCGATGGCGAACAGGATCACCGCCAGGATCTGGAGGATGAAGAGCAGCGACCAGCGGAGCCTCTGCCAGGGCTCAGCAGCGGTGATCGCATGGCGGAGGCCGTCCCAGTGGAGCAGCGAGGACACCCTGGTGGGAGGCCGCCTCGGCGTGAGCATGTGCAGAACGACGATCGGGACCGCCAATCCCAGCGCGAGGAGCCCTGCCGGGAGGAGCAGGCTCAACGCAGGATGCCCTCCCTCCGCCACCCTGTGAGCAGGATCCCCTCGATGTCGTCCTCAGCGTTCACCGGAATGTATCGAGCGCCGACACCGTGGCTGGCGGCAATGATCTCCTCTATCCACCGGTCTACCCGGTCCCGATAGGAGCGGGCCACATCCTCGGTGACGCTCACCGTGAGCCGGTTGCCCTCCTCGGTATCGATGAGGTCCAGGTCACCGGAATAGTCCGGATCCAGATCATCGCCGCAGAGGATATGAATCACGGCAACGTCGGAACCAGAGGAGCGGAGCTGCACCAAGGACCTCCACTCCGGTGTCAGCAGGTCGCTGAAAACAGCAGTGATCCCGGGGAGGGCGGATTGGCTGAGGAGATGTCCGGTCGCCCTGGTGAAAGGAGTTCCTCCCAAGGGTGTGAGCTGGTCGAGGTAGCTGAAGAGAGCTGGGATGGCGGCCCGGCCTGCGAACCGGGGCGGGACTCCGCCGTCGGGGAACGCGTGAACCGTCACCGCGTCGTGGGCGATGAGAGCCACGAACCCCAAGGCCGCGGCAAGGCGTTTCGCCTGGTCCAGCTTGGCTCCTATCCCCATAGAAGCGGAGGTGTCGATCATCAGACGCACGGTCACCTCGTCGTCGGCCTCATAGAGCTTGACGAGGACCTGGTCGAGGCGTGCCATGACGTGGTAGTCGATGCGACGAAAGTCGTCGCCGGGGTGGTACTCCCGGAAGTCAGCGAAGTCGAGGGTGTTGCCGAACCGTTTGGAGACGTGCTCTCCGCCGAACCTGCCCACCAGTCGATTACGGCTGTGGAGTTGGAGTCGCTCCAGGCGCGCCATTAGCTCCGGGCTGAGGAGGGTCATGGCGTTCCTCGGATCTCCGACTTGGGCTCGGGCGTGCCTCCCAACACCTCCTCGATCAGGACGTCGGCTTCTACTCCGTCGGCGGTGGCCTGGTAGCCGAGGACCAACCGGTGACGGAGGGCTGCCGGGGCGGCCCAGCGGATGTCCTCGGCACTGACATGGGGGCGTCCGTCGATGAGGGCCCGGGCCTTGGCAGCGAGGACGATGGACTGGCCGCCCCGGGGTGAGGCACCCCAGCGGACATAGCGCTTGATCGACGGCGAGGCTGTATCCCCCTCAGGGTGGGTGGCTTCGATGATCAGCGAGACGTACTCGAGGAGGTGGGCGGCGACGGGAAGTTGCGGAGTGAGTTCGATCATTGCCGTGACTCCCTCGGCACTCACCACCTGAGGCACTTCGGGGATCACCCCGGTCGTCGTGCGGCGAAGGATCTCTTCGAGGATCCTGGCGGGGGGCGGATCCACGGTGACTTTGAAAAGAAACCGGTCGAGCTGGGCTTCGGGAAGCGGATACGTGCCCTCCAGCTCGATGGGGTTCTGAGTGGCGAGCACCAAGAACGGGTGGGGGAGGGCTCGGGTCTCACCGGCAACGGTGACATGACGTTCTTGCATCGCCTCGAGGAGGGCGGCCTGGGTCTTAGGGGTGGCCCGGTTGATCTCATCGGCCAGTAGCAGATTGGTGAACACCGGACCGGGGCGGTATTCGAAGCTGCGCCTACCCGAGTCGTCTTCTTCGAGGATCTGTGTACCGACGATGTCCGCCGGCATCAGGTCGGGGGTGAACTGAACCCTCCCGAACTCCAGACCGATCGCCGCTGCAAACGCCTTGACCAACTCGGTCTTGCCCAAACCGGGTACACCCTCGAGGAGCACGTGCCCACGGGCGAGGAGACTCACCAGCGTTCTCCTTATCAGGTCTTCCTGGCCGACGATGCGCCGGCCCACGGACTCTTCGATAGCGGCGGCTGCTTCGGCGTAGGCTTCCAGACTTCGGTGGTTCAGTTCCTGTGGCATCTGTCTCCTATCGGGCCTGATCGGCAAGAAGGCCGAAGTAGGACTGGACGATCCCCCTCATCGACGGCGGGAGACGCAGGGCCTCCAGGGCGTCGGCGGCTTGATTCAGGTATTCGGGAAGTACCTGAGCGTAGGGGACCAGGGACTGGCCCTGCTGTGTGGTGGTGTCGGCACGACCGACGATGTCACCCTGGGCGTCTCCCCCTTCTATGTTGACCCGGAGGATGTCGGAAACCGAGCCGAGGTCGATCGGGTCGTACACGCTGGCGGTCTCGACGCCAGTGCCGAAATCCTGTCCAGTGGGAGATCCCACCGTACCCTGTCCGCCCTGGCCGCTGGCGTCGCCTGAGCCGGGAGCGACCCCGGAGATCTTTCCACCGCCCCCGCCCTTCCCCTGACCGCCCCCCTGGCCTCCGGGCTGTCCGGCCTGGGCGCCCGCGCCGCCTTGCTGGCCGTCCTGGCCCGATCCTGAGCTCTGGTTTCCACCCTCGCCATCACCTTGCCCTTCACCGCCACCGCCTTCCCCTCCGCTGAGACGGGACTCGATTCCGTCGAGGGCTCGCTGGGTCTCGGCGAGGGCCTGCTGTCCCCGGGCCGCATCCACCGCGGCGCGCTGGCTGGCGGCGGCGCCCCTCAGAGCTTCGGCCGCACCTGCCAGATCACCTCCGGCGAGGTCGATGGCGGCCTGGTTGAGGAGATCGGCGAGCTGGGGGCTGCCGGCGGCCTGGGAGGCTGCCAGCTCGGCCAGCCGGTCGGCGAGGGCACGGAGTTCGGGCGCGGAGAGCCCGGACAGGTCTTCGGCCAGGGCCTCGAACTGGGAGGCGGGATCTCCGCCGGCTCCAGCGAGGGGCCGGAGGGCCAGGTCCCGGGCCAGGCCTTGCACCGCGGCCTTCTTCGCCAAAAGCTCGGGATCGACGTTGGCGTCGAGCCGCTTTTGGGTGTCATCGAGGGCCTCCAGGGCCTCTTCGAGGCTCTGGGCCTGGCGGAGTTGTTCGGCGAGGCGTTCCAGCTCTGCTGCGATGTCGTCGGCGTTGTTCACGTTCGCCTGCTCGATGGCCTCCGCTAGTCGTTCCAAACCTTCGGCCTCGGCTTCTAGGGCCGCTGCCGTGTCGGCGGATAGCGCGGTGCTGTCCCCGAGGGGCGGAAGCAGCCCGACCACCACGGCGATACCCGCTGCCAGAGCAGCCCGACGCAGACGCTCGGGTTGAGTCCGGAGGGGGACGGCGGTGGCGGGTTCGGCTTCTGAGGCGACTTGGTCGGCTCGGGCCTGAATGAGCTGGTGGACTTCGCCTTCTTCTCCTTCGAACTCCAGCGCGGTGGTGAAGACGTCCCGGGCGCTGAGACCACGCTCCGCGGCTCGAGCCGCATCCCAGGGTGTTATCCGCAGGGTGGCGGCACCGATGAGGAGGGCTATGGCGAAGGCCGCGATCCCGGCGAGGGATACTCCCCGAGCGCCCTCCCAGGGGGTCAACCAGTCGACGGTGAAGGCGAGCAGTACCCCGAGTCCCACGTAGGGGGCGTAGAGCTGAGCGGTGGTGGAGAGCCACGCAAGACGGATTCGGTACCGGACCCGTTGCAGGAATCCCCTTCTCGTTTCGTTCAAATGTCCGTCCCTCGTCGTCTAAGACGTCTTCGGCCGGTTCGCGGTTCCCGACGCCGACGCCTCGGCCGGTTACGCCCTCCGCCGTCACAATTCAAGCAGTAGTCCCAAATCACGGGAGACTTCGTTGCTGGGGCCAGTTTGCTCCCACGCGCCAGTAACTTTCGCTGATGCCTATGGGAGACAGC
>JBHHWH010000048.1:0-19481 GCA_046756405.1 Acidimicrobiia bacterium
GGAGCGAGCCAACTTCGAGGCCTTCCTCCAGATCCCAGAGGTGAACCGCAGCGAAGTCAACGCCGGCTCGGTGAAGGGGTCCCAGCTTCTCCAGCCCCTCTTCGAATTCTCCGGCGCCTGCGCCGGCTGTGGGGAGACCCCCTACTTGAAGCTGCTGACCCAGCTCATGGGCGACCGGATGATCGTTGCCAACGCCACGGGATGCTCCTCCATCTACGGGGGGAACCTGCCCACCACCCCCTGGACGGTAAACACCGAAGGTCGCGGACCTGCCTGGTCCAACAGCCTGTTCGAGGACAACGCCGAGTTCGGTCTTGGGATGCGGCTGGCCTTGGAAGCTCAGCGCGACGACGCGATCCTCCTGGTCACCGCCCTGGCCCCGGACCTGGGTGAGCTGGCGGTGGAGATCCTGGAAACCGCCGAGAACCCGGACCGCTCCGATCCCGATGCCCTGGTGGAGCTGCAGCGGGGCCAGGTGGAGCGGCTGAAAAAGGCCCTCGCCGGGATGGAGGGTCCCCTGCCAAGACGGCTGGAGGGAGTGGCCGACGCCCTGGTGGATACGTCCATCTGGATCGTCGGTGGCGACGGGTGGGCCTACGACATCGGCTTCGGTGGTCTGGACCACGTCCTCGCCTCGGGCCGCAACGTCAACATCCTGGTGCTCGACACCGAGGTGTACTCCAACACCGGCGGCCAGGCATCCAAGGCCACGCCCCGGGCGGCGATCGCCAAGTTCGCCGCCGGCGGTAAGGCCACCGGCAAGAAGGACCTGGGGCAGATCGCCATGTCCTACGGGAACGTCTATGTATCTCAGATCGCCATCGGAGCCAACCCCACTCAGGCGGTGAAGACCTTCATCGAAGCCGAAGCCCACGAGGGAGTCTCCCTGGTCATCGCCTACAGCCCCTGCATCGCCCACGGCATCGACATGTCCACGATGATGAGCCACCAGAAGGAGGCGGCGGAGTCTGGCTACTGGCCCCTCTATCGGTACGACCCGGCCCGGGAGGCCCAGGGTCTCCCCGGCCTGCGGCTGGACAGCCGCAGGCCCACGATGCGGTTTACCGAGTTCGCCAGCAAGGAGACCCGGTTTGCCATGCTGCGTAAGGTCGACCCGGAACGGGCCGACAAGCTGCTGGCCCAGGCCCAGCAGGACATCGATAATCGCTGGCACCTCTACGAGCAGATGGTGAACGTCCACCGGACGGCCGAGTACACGGAGATGGAGGAATGAGCACAGACCTGTCCACGAACTACCTGGGCCTGGAGCTGGCCCACCCCATCGTCCCCTCCGCCTCGCCCCTCACCGGAGACATCGACCACATCCACGCCCTCGTCGAGGCGGGTGCCCCGGCGGTGGTGCTGCCCAGCCTGTTCGAGGAGCAGATCGAACACGACGCCCTGGCGGTGCACTTCGCCCTGGAGATGGGAGCCGACGGCTTCGGGGAGGCACCGGCGGGATTCTTCCCCCATCTCGACGACTACAACACCGGGCCCGAGGAGTATCTGAAGCTGATCCGTCGGGCCAAAGAAGAGGTGGACGTTCCCGTCATCGCCAGCCTCAACGGCATCACCACCGGAGGGTGGACCCTCTACGCCGAGATCCTTCGTGACCAGGGATGCGACGCCATCGAGCTCAACACCTACCGGATCTCGGGGAACATCGAAGAAACCTCGGCGCAGGTGGAGGACTCCTACCTGCGTCTGGTGGAGATGGTCCGGGCAAAGCTGGACATCCCGCTGGCGGTCAAGATCGGGCCCTACTTCTCCTCCATCGGGGACATGGCCCGGCGCCTGGTGGACGCCGGCGCCGACGCCCTGGTGATCTTCAACCGCTTCTACCAGCCCGACATCGACCTCGACACCCTCCACGTCACCCCAAACGTGGTGCTGTCGGACCCGGTGGAACTGAGGCTCGTGCTGCGGTGGCTGGCCATCCTCTACGCCCGGGTCGACTGTGAGCTGGCAGCCACCTCCGGGGTCTACGAATCCGAAGACGCCCTCAAGGCGATCCTCGCCGGAGCGACCGTGGTGATGATGGCCTCGGCCCTGCTCCGCCACGGACCGGAGCGACTCACCGAGGTGAGGGACGGGGTAGAGGCCTGGCTCACCGAGCGGGATTACCGCTCCGTGGAGCAAGCCCGAGGAAGTCTCAGCTACTCAGCAGTCCCCGACCCCACAGTGTTCGAGCGGGCCAGCTACATGAAGACCCTCAGGTCCTACGTCCCCACCTGGTGAGCGACAATCACTAGCCCGACCTGCGAACCTAATGCACCAGGGGCCATATCTGGCCCCTTGCGGAAAGAGAACGCTCCTCGGTCGGGCTCAGCCCTTCTCCACCGGTAGGCCTCGCTCTGCCCACCCGATGGTGCCCTCGTTGACACTGCGGGCGTTGTGGTAGCCGAGGCTGTGGAGATAGAGGACTCCAGCGAGGGAGAGGTTCCCCCGATTGCAGATGCTCAAGATCGGGGCGTCCTTGTCTTCGGGAAGCTGGTCGAGGTGTTCGGGTAGATACAGCAGAGGGATGTTCACCGCTCCCGGAACATGGGCCGCGGCGTACTGGTCGGTCTCCCTGACATCGATCACCGGCGCTCCCCCCTCAACCAGCTCGACGGCTTCGTCGAGGTCGATGGTCAGGTTGGGGGCAGTGCGAGCGTTGCGGATCATCGAGTCCAAAAGCGCCTCCCGCGGGCTCTTCGCCGGCAGCGGAGCGGCGCCGTTCATCCCGGAAATGTGGCGGCTCACCGACGAGGCGTACTTGAAGACGCTGTCGGGGAACATCACCACCACCTTCAAACCCGGCTCGTCGGGCACGGTCTCGAAAACCCCGGCCAGGGCGAGGCCCGAGCTGGGACCGGCCGGGATGGACTCCTCCCGGTTGATGCGGTGGCACAGCTCGTAGGCCCGGGTGTTGTCGATCTCCACCAGCCCGTCGTAGTTCTCCGGCTCGAAGAAGGCGGTCTGGCGAAGCTGGCGGAGGCTGCGCACCCCGGGAATGTCGTGGCCCTCGGCGGGGTGGACCCCGATGACCTTCGCCGTCGGGTCCTGCTCTTTTAGGTAACGGCCGGTGCCGGTGATGGTGCCGCAGGTCCCAAGGGCTGCAACGAGGTGGGTGACCTCCCCATCGGTTTGGCGCCACACCTCGGGCCCGGTGGTCCTGTAGTGGGCCTCCGGGTTGGCCTCATTGGAGTACTGGTTGGGCATGTGAACGCCAGGCTGGCGAGCCAGTTCGGCGGCCCGGGCGATAGCACCTTCGGGGGCCCAGGGGGCAGGGCAAAGATCGTCGTCCAGTTCCTCGACGTTGGCACCGAAGAACCTGAGGATGGTGCGCTTCTCCTGGGGAATGGCATTGGAGAGAGGAGTAGTCAGGTCGTACCCGCGGGCGTTGGCGATCATCGCCATGGCCAGACCGGTGTTGCCCGAGGTGGGCTCGACAAGCTGGCGGCGGTCTCCCACGTCTCCTTTCTCCTCGGCGGAGCGGATGAGGTTGGCGGCGATGCGGTCCTTCACCGACCCGAAGGGGTTGTACCACTCCAGCTTGGCGAAGACCTCGGTGCACTCGTAGGGAGTAACGGCGTTGAGCCGCACCAGGGGCGTGGGGTTGTCGACCCCGGGTAGAAGGTCCAGGATCGAGTCGTAGACCCGGACGTCGGATGGTGTCTTCGTGTTGTGCATGTGTTCTCCGGCCTAAACGGTTGTGGTATTTAACACTACCTGAGTAGTGGAAATGTCGATAGGCCAGCCGAGTCAGCTACGGACGGCGATAGCGCGTCGACCCTTCGCCAGCGAACGCACGCTAAGCACGGCGAAGAAGAGGAAGATCGGCACCACCGCCATAGTCGCTGAGCCTGAAGTTCCCAGGTAGAAGCTGATTACGAGGCCGAGTACTACCGAGACGACGCCGATCACGGCAGCCGCGGCCATGATGGCGGGAACTCGACGCACGAACAGTGCAGCGGTGGCTGGCGGTCCCACCATGAGACCGAAGACGAGCAGGGTTCCCACGGTCTGGAACGAGCCGACGATGCCGAGGGTTACCAGACCCAACAGGGCCATGTGGGCCAGCCGCGGCCGAAGCCCCAGAAGCTCGGCTTTCTGCTCGTTGAAGGCCAGGACCAGCAGCGGGCGGTACAGCAGCACCGACACCACAAGGGTCACCACCGCCACCACGGCCAGGTTGACGATGTCTGCCTGGGTCACCCCCAGGGCGTCGCCGAAGAGGATGCTGGTCAGGCTGCCCGCGTAGGAAGAACTGGCCGAGATCAGGATCACACCCAGCCCCAGCATGCCCACAAATAGCAGTCCGATTCCGGTGTCTTCGGAAAAGGAGGTCTGGCGGTGAACCAGGTTGATCCCGAAGACCATCACCGCGGCTCCCACGGCGGCTCCCAGCAGGGGGCTGAAGTCGAAGAGCACCGCGAGGGCGATGCCGGGAATCACCCCGTGAATCAGGGCATCACCCAGGAAGGTCATCCCACGGATCACTACCCAGGTTCCAATCACCGCCAGGGCAACCGCGGCCATGGAGCCTCCGACCACAGCACGCAGCTGAAAGCCATAGGCGAAGGGTTCGGTGAGCCACTCCATCACACTGAACCGTAGCCCCGGGTAGTCATCTGAGGGCCTCGGCGATGAGCCGGGCGTCGGTGAGGAGCATCCCGACGAGGGTCTCCGCACCTGAGCCGGGCGCGCCCAGGGAGCCGGTGTAAAGCCTCACCACTGCCACGGGTCGTCCCGCCTCGGCAGCTACAGCCTCGGCCAGAGCCAGGGGCTGGGTGGTCTCGGCAAAGATGGCCGGAACGCCACGAACCCGGATCAACTCCACCAGCGCCGCCAGGTCGGCAGAGCTCGGCTCCCCCAACGTGGAACCTCCAGGAATGACCGCACCCAACACTTCGAGGCCATAGCGATCAGCAAAGTAACCCAGAGCCTCGTGGTTGGTCACCAGGACACGCCTCTCCTCAGGGATGTCTGCCAGAAGCCCGACGATCTCTTCGTGGGCCGCCTCCAGCTTGGAGACATAGGACTCAGCCCGAGAAGCCCAATCAACCTCGGGGGCAATGTCGGCGAGTTCGGCGGCGATGAGCCGGGCTGCCTCCACCATGCGAAGCGGATCCATCCACACGTGAGGGTCACAACCCACCCCTGACTCAGGATCGCAGGGGACATCACCCAACGGGAGGGGATCAAGTCGCGGGCCCACCTCCAAGACCTTGACCCCGTCTGCGGCCGCTGCGGCAAGGACGTCGGCCAGGGTCTCCTCCAGGCCCAGCCCGTTGGCCACCACCAGATCGGCCTGTCGCAATCGGGCCACCTGACGCGGTGACGCCTGGTACTCATGGGGATCGGTGCCCGATGGGATCAGAACCTCGACCTCGGCCTCGCCGTCAACAAGGTTGACTACAACATCTCCGAGAATCGATGTAGTCGTCACCACCAAGGGCGCTGCTTGTTGGGGGAAGGGCTCCTCCACCGCCGGGGAGCAAGCGGCGGCGATCATGGCGAGGCTGACGAGCAGACTGCCTCCGCGGAGTCGGCCGTTATCGGCTATAGTGAGAATAGTTCTCATTATTGAAACCCTACCATGATCCCAGTGACTCACCGAACCCTTGAAACTGACGTGGAACAGCGACTCCGGCGCCACGAGGCGCGCTTCACCCGTGGCCGGAGGCGAGTAGTTGAAGTCCTCGCTCGGGCCGACGGCCCCCGATCTGCCGCCGAGCTCCTCGGAGATCTCGGACCTGAAGTCCCGGTCTCGTCGCTTTACCGTTCTCTGGCGGTGCTCGAAGAGGCCGGTGTTGTTACCCGTCACTTCGGGGCCCAGGGTGTCGCCCGCTACGAGCTCGCCGAGTGGCTGACCGGACACCATCACCACTTCGTCTGTGTCGACTGCGGAGCTATAGAAGACGTTGCCCTCCCCCACGCTTACGAAGAACGAGTCGAGAAGCTGGTTGACGAAATAGGCAGCCTTTCGTCTTTCCTTCCCCACGGGCACACTCTGGAGATTGAAGGGCTGTGCTCGCGATGCGCATGACTGGGCCTGCGGTCAGGGCCCGGGACCTGGTGCTGGGCTACGGGGAGCGAAGGGCGCTCGACCGCTCCAGCTTCGAGGTCCCCCGGGCAAAGGTCACCGCCATCATCGGCCCCAACGGATCGGGCAAGTCCACCCTCCTCAGCGCCATCGCCGGACTGATCGAGCCCCTGGCCGGAGAGCTGGAAGTGCTCTCAGGTGTCGGGGAGCCACGGCGTATCTCCTATGTGCTTCAGACCACCAAGGTAAACGAGGCCCTTCCGGTGACAGTGGCCGAGGTGGTGACGATGGGTCGCTATTCCAGCGCCGGCCTCTACCGGCGCCTGGGTCCCGCCGACCGCCGGGCGGTGCTCGAAGCCATGGAGCGGACCGGTGTCGTCGACCTGGCTCGGAGACATCTCCAGGAGCTATCCGGAGGCCAGAGGCAAAGAGTGTTCGTCGCCCAGGGCCTCGCCCAGGACCACGATCTGCTCCTCCTCGACGAGCCCCTCACCGCCATGGACATCACTGCCGCCCAGGCCGTCGACGAAGTGATCCACGACGAGATCGGGCGGGGATGCACGGTGGTAGTGACCACCCACGACCTCTCCGAAGCCCAGATCGCCGACCATGTGCTCCTCCTCGCCGGCCGTGTGGTGGCGTCCGGTCCGCCGGAGTCGGTGTTGACCGCCGCCAACCTGGCCGCGGCCTACGGCCCGGCGCTACTCCACTGGGAGGAGGGGCGTCTGCTCATCGATGATGCCGCCCACCGTCCCACCGAACCCAGGCACGTCCACCGGGACCGCAGCATCCACCCCGAGTCCTCCCCCACCGACCTCCACGGTGACCACCGGGCCTAGCTCAGACCGTGTAGCTATCGCCCCAGTCCAGGTCCACCAGCTCGATGCCGTCGGCGGCAAGGACCCCCTTTATGAAACCCCGGAGCCATCCTCGCCCGAATTCGGACATGTAGAAGTCGTGAACCGGGATCACCTGCTCGGGACGCAGGCGTCGGGCGAATTGGACTGCCGCGGTGGACGAACCCCAGGGCACCATCAGAGGCAGGGCCAGCACCGGACCACTTCGGGTCGGCTGGAAGCTGTCCCCGGGATGGGTGAGCAAGCCCTCGATGGTGAAAGCCCGGTTGGGCGGGGTGTCACCAGTGGGGATCATCTCGTGGAGCACATCCTCGACGGTGACGTCCCCGGGGGTGTCGGTCACCACTTCGATGTCGTGGGGGGCCAGCAGGTCGGCCACCGCCTGGTTGGAGTAGACCACCAGGTCCGCGCGCCGGTCGATGAGCCAGCGTACGAAGTCGGCATTGACATGATCCCCGTGCTCATGGGTGATGAACACCCTGGTCACGTCCCCCACCGTGTCGAGGCCCACTTCGCCGCTGGTGAAGGTGTGGAAGCCGGGATCAAACAGGGTTGCCTCCGTGTCGGTGGTCACCAGGAGGCAGGAGTCGGTTAGTCGTCGTATCTCTGCCATGGAAGGAAAGCTAGTCGCTCAACGGAGTGGGATGGCCGCCTCGATGATGGTCTTGACATCGAGGCCTGCGGGCAGGGTGCCGTACAGGTAACCCCAGTCGTTCCCGAGCCGGGTGGCAGCGAAGGCGTCCCACACTTCAGGACGGGCATGTTGTGCCATCAACGTGCCTGCGAAGGCGATGGCCAGGGCTTCGGTCATGCGGCGAGCCTCGAATTCGGCGTCGGCCGGGTCCAGGGCGACGTCGAAGGCGGTCTCGATGGCGGAGTCGAGCCGGGGGTCATGGCCGAGGCCCGCCTCCATCTCCTTGCGCAACGCTTCGATAGTCTCTGGCTCCTTGGTCAGCACCCGCAGCAAGTCGAGGGCGATGACGTTGCCTGATCCCTCCCAGACGGCGTTGAGGGGCGACTCCCGGTGGAGGCGAGGCATGATCGACTCCTCGACGTACCCGTTACCTCCGAGGCACTCGAGAGCCTCCCGCACCACCTCGCTGCAGCGTTTGGTCACCCAGTACTTGACCACCGGGGTGAGGATCCGACGGAGGGCGGCTTCGTGCTCCACCACCGGCGCCCGGTCGAAGGCCCCGGCAAGGCGCATCATCATCAACACCGCCACCTCGGTCTCCACCTCCAGATCGGCGAGGACGTTGCCCATGAGCGACTTCTCCACTAGCGAGGCTCCAAAGGCGCTGCGGTGGACGGCGTGGTGGACCGCCTGGGTGACGGCCTGACGCATGAGCGCCGCCGACCCGACGATGCAGTCGAGGCGAGTTCCGTTGATCATCTCGATGATGGTGCGCACCCCCCGGCCCTCCTCCCCGACCATCTGCGCCCAAGCACCGTCGAACTCCATCTCCGAGGAGGCGTTGGAGCGGTTGCCCAGCTTGTCCTTGAGCCGTTGGATGTAGATGCGGTTCAGCTCACCGTCGGGAGTGAAACGGGGCAGAAGGAAACAGGACAGCCCGCCGGGAGCCTGAGCGAGAATCAGGAAGGCGTCGGACATCGGTGAGGAGACAAACCACTTGTGGCCGGTGATCGCATACTCCCCACCGGGCCCTCCGGGACCCAGGGGCTCGGCCCGGGTGGTGTTGGCCCGGACGTCGGAGCCGCCCTGCTTCTCGGTGAGGCCCATGCCCAACATCACCCCGGTCTTCTTGGAGGCCGGTTGGAAGGAAGGGTCGTAGCTGCGGCTGAGCTGCATCGGCTCCCAGAGGGCTGCGACCTCCGGCTGGAAACGGAGGGTGGGGATGGCCGATCCGGCCATCGAGATCGGGCAGAGGTGCCCGGCTTCGACCTGACCGGCGAGGAAGTTGAGTGCCGCTCGAGCCACGTATCCTCCGTCGCCGGGTTCCTTCTCCCAAGGGAGGGAGTGGAGGCCTTCGGCGACGGCCAGGTCGAGGAGCCAGTGCCAGGAGGGATGGAACTCCACCCGGTCGATGCGGTGGCCGTAGCGGTCGTGAGTATGAAGGATCGGAGGGAACCGGTTGGCCAGGAAGCCCCACTCGATCACCTCCTCGGAGGCGATCCGACGACCGAAGGTGTCGATCTGGTCCAAGGCCCATCCGGCGCCCTCCCGTTCGACGGCGGTCTTGAGCACCGGGTCGGCGCCCGCCAGGTCGTAGTCGACCAGCGAAGGAGGCTGGTTGGTGACGTCATGGGTGGATCCCATGGAATCTATCGTACCGGGCCCTAGCCGCTGCCGGGACGGGCTATCCCGGTCTCGAAACGGAACAGGTAGCGGTCGGTGAGAAAGTTGAGGAACCTTCGGGCGGCGGTGAAGTTGTCGGCTACATCGCGGAGATGTTCCGGTCCGGTGCCTACCACGGCGTGAGCAACCTCCACCGCCCGGTGATACCAGTTGGTCCCGGCGGCTTCCAGGAAGCCCACCTGGTCTCCCTCTTCCAGGACCGCCTCGGGATCCAGCCCCGCCGAACGGGCAAGGAGCTGACGTTCGACTAGGCCGAGGGGGTTTCCGGCGGTGTAGTCGGGGAAGACGCCGGAGAGGAAGAGGGCCACATCACCAAGGCGGCGATATCCGGCGGGACGGTGCTCGGGGGGCATACGGTCGACCAGCTCCACCATGCGAACCGGGTCCATCTCGCTGTAGCGGAGACGGCGGTACCCGCGTCGGGTCGGCACCCACATGCTCCCGCTGGCGACCCTGGTGAACGAGGCCAGGAACTCGATGAGGAAGTAACGGCGGGTGGCTTCCTCGACGAACTCGCCAAGACTGGCGGCGTCGAAGACGGGAAGACGCCGACCCGCCCCTACGAACTCGGAAACGTGGGAGGTCTCTCTTAGGTCCTGGGCGGAGCGGTTCACCAGCACCCCGAAGGTGAGGAAAGGCGAGACCGCCGTCTCCAGGCCTTCGGCTGCCTCACCGAAGAGGGCCTCGAACAGCCCCCGGCTGGCAAGGTAGCGCTCCACCTCCTCGGGGTTCCGGCGCAGGTAGGCGCGTAGGGCCTGGCCCCGCCTGCCGGCACCGGCGACCCGGGCGATGACCTCCAGGTCACCGTCGCTCAGGTGCTCGGCGTAGAGCAGCGAGTAGTTGAGCATCGCCCTATTCAGAGTATCCCGGCCCTGGGCTCACACGTGGCCGCCTTACCCTCTAGGCCTCCGCCCACCACCAGGCCAGACCCACCACGCCGGGGCCGCTGTGGACCAGCATCCCGGTGCCAAAGGACCCGACGAAGGAGGTGCGGGGCGGGCACTCCTCGGTCACCACGGCAAGGAGGGCCATTGCCTGATCGTCCGCCAGGGAATGCAGAGCAGCCACATGAAGCTCGGCTAGAGCGGGGGGCCGGCTGCGCCGCCACATGTCGACGATCCTGAGCCGGGCCCGCTCGGCGCTCAGGGCCGGGGCCAGGGGCACCACCTTTCCCCGTCTCAGCTCAACGACCGGGTTGAGGCCGATCCCGCGAGCCGCCCATGCCGCCGCCCCGGGAACATGGCCCGACCGAACCAGATGGTCGAGGCTGGGAAGGGTGGCGATCAGACGGACCCGTGAAGCCACGTTCCGGGCGATCGCTTCCACCTCTACGAGGCCGGCTCCCTTTTGCGCCGCTTCGGCGGCTGCCAGCACCACCAGGCCCTGGCCGCCGGCGGCTGTTTCGGTGTCCACTAGACGCACCGGCACCCTGGCCGCGGCGAGAGCCGACTTTGCCGCCAGGTAGGTGCTGGCTCCCATGGCGTAGGAGACCGTGGCGATCAGAGCACCTTCGGAACCGACGTGGGCTTCGATGGCGGCCAGGTAGTCGGCGGGGGTCGGTCCGGAGGTGGTTACCTCTTCGGTGTATTCCAGGAGCACTTCCGGGGGCACCTCCCCGTCCAGCATCGACTCGCCTCCAAGGTTGATCCGGAGGGGGACGACCACGATCCCAAGCCGTGAGGCCAGCTCCGCGGGCACTGTCGCCGCGCTGTCGGTGATGACCAGAACGCTCACGGCTCCTTCCCCTGACGGAACCACCTGGGCCAGCGGGGGGTGTCCTGATCGAAGAACAGCCTCACCAGATACACCCTGAGTTTGTCCGGACCCGAAGGAGGCTGGTTGCCGAGAACCCGCTTGACCAGCATGGGAGCCACCAGCGCCGCCGCCAGAAGCGTGCCCAGAGAACGGGTACGGGAAAGCAGGGGGAAAAGGCCGACGAAGCCAGCGAAGGCCCCCAAGGAAGTGGCGTCGGCGGCTTTGCCCACGGCAAGGGCGACCAGCAACAGGAGAGAGCCCTCGGGAGCCAGGGGTAGCATCGCCCCCATGGCCGGAGAGATGCCCCTGCCCCCGGCGCCGCGGAGAAATAGCGACCAGTTGTGACCTACCACCGCGGCGGCTCCGGCGGCGATTGCTAGGCCGGGCCGGGATTCTCCGGCAAGGAGAGGCCCCACCGATCCCTTGGCCAGGTCGAGGATGCCGCCGACGATGAGCGGCCCCAGACCGGCGACCCGATACAGGCCGGTTCCCGACACCGTCCCTGTCCCCACTTGACGAAGATCGACTCCTTTGAGGCGCCGGGCGATCAGCCCCGAGAAGGGAACGGACCCCAGCAGGTAGGAGGCGGCGATGACCGCTACGGCTGACAATGAGACTCCCCGACTACTCCCCGCCTTCGTGATCGCCCGCCTGGAGGTCGGTGACCTGAAGGTCGACGATCGAACCGGCGGACTTCGCCGCGGCGATCGCCGCGTCGGCGCTGTTGGTGTGGATGTGCCCCACCCAGAGGCCGTCGGAGGCCACCACCACCGTGGAGGCATCCCCCAGCTCTGCCCACTGTTGCTTGAAGGATTCGAGGCTTGTCTCCCCGGGGATAAGACGAATTACGACCTCGTAGCGGGGGATCTCTTCGGTCCGTGTAACGGTCGGGCCGGCGCCGGAGCCGAGCGACGGCGCGATGGCCTCATCGAGGATCACCGCGGTTAGCGTCTCCAGGAAGAGCTGCATTCCCTTGCCTCCGGCGTCGACGACTCCGGCGTCACGAAGCTGGGGAAGCATCTCGCGGGTCCGCTCGAGGGCGGCGGCGCTGGCCTCTACCGCCGAGGTGAGAGTCGGCTCCATCCCCAGGTCCGCGGTGGCCACCGCGGCCTGGGAAGCCTCCCTGGCGACGGTGAGGATCGTTCCTTCCACCGGTTCCACCACCGCTGAATAGGCGGCGTCGCTGCCGGCCTGTAGAGCGGCAGCGAGGAGCTTCGAGTCGACCGTGGAGGCCCGGGCCATGGTCTGGGCGAAGGCTCCCAGGAACTGGGCCATGATCACCCCCGAGGAGCCCCGCGCTCCGCGGAGCGAACCCTGGACGATCCCTTCGCACACCGAGGCCATGCCGGACGCCTCATCGAGGCTGTCCACCACGATCTGGAGGGTAAGGGCGAGGTTGGTCCCGGTGTCGCTGTCGGCCACGGGGAAAACGTTGAGTTCGTTGAGGTGGGCGCGGTGGGACACCAACAACCGGTGGTAGCGGGTGATCACTTCCCGAAGAGCCTCCCACTCCAGCGGCCGCGGTCCTCTCATCGGGATGATCGTATCCGCCGCCACCTCGGCGATGGAGGCAAACCGGGAGCGAGCGCGTCAGCTCATGGGACCAACACCGCCGCACCCGTTATCCGGCCTTCGGCCAGGTCGACGAGGGCCCGGCCGGCGTCGTCGAGGGAGTAGGCCACGGTGGTAGGCCGAAGGGGGATCTCGGCGGCGAGTTTCAGCAGCTCCTCCCCGTCACGGCGGGTATTGGCGGTCACCGACCGGATCTGTCGCTCTTCGAACAGGAGGTCATAGTCGAAGGATGGGATCGGGCTCATGTGGATCCCGGCGATGGCCACCGTGCCTCCGGGATCCAGGGCCTCGAGGGCGACCGGGACCAGGTCCCCCACCGGAGCGAAGATGATCGCCGCGTCCAGCTTGTCCGGGGGCTGGGCGTAGGCCCCCGACGCCGAGGCGCAGCCCAACTCCAGGGCCAGGGTCTGAGCCTCCGGCGAGCGGGTCATCACGTGAACCGTTGCCCCCTCGTACAGAGCCACCTGGGCGGTGAGGTGGGCCGAGCCCCCGAATCCGTAGATGCCCAAGCGGCCCCGGGGAGGAAGCTCGGCCCGGCGCAGCGCCCGGTACCCGATGATCCCGGCGCAGAGGAGAGGAGCCGCCTGTTCGGGATCGAAGATGTCGGGTACCGGGTAGGCGTAGTCCTCGTCCACTACCGCGTACTCGGCGTAGCCGCCGTCGGCGTCCCAGCCGGTGAAGGCCGGCCGCTGGCACAGGTTCTCCTGACCCCGGAGGCAGAACCGGCACTGCCCGCAGGTGTGACGAAGCCAGGCAATCCCCACCCGATCACCCACCCGGAAGCGCTGGGCGCCCTCACCCAGGGCTTCCACTTCCCCCACCACCTCGTGGCCTGGTATGACGCCCTCCCGATGGGGTGGAAGGTCCCCTTCGGCGATGTGGAGGTCGGTGCGGCAAACCCCACAGGCCAGCACCCGCACCCGGACCTCCCCGGGTCCAGGCACAGGGACCGGGGCCTCCACCCGCTCCACGGGTCTCCCATCCAGGGGTCCGGGCCGGACCACACGCCACACACGCATCGTCATCATTCAAGCGTGTGCAGGAGTGCCGCCATGAGCGGCACTCCTGCACACGCCCGGGAAACCACCCCTATGCCCTGACCTCCTGGCGGAGGAACGAGACATAGGCGATGGCGAAGATGACCACCGTTGCTGCTACCAGACCGACGATCTGGGCCCACACCAGCAGGATGCTCTGGGGCACGGTCAGCTCGGAGACGATCGCCTGGTCGAGCTGGGCCAGGGTCACCAGCCCAACCGTTCTCACCTCTGGATTGAGGAGTGCGCTCGAAGCTTCCTCGAACAGGGTGATCGGCGACAGACGGGACAGAGCTAGCTCCGTCTCCACGTTGGCGATCTGCGTCTGCGGGTCGGCCGCAGAGACCGGGCTGATCACATCGGCGGCAAGCTGGGCGAGCAGGGTGCCGAACAGGGCGAGGACCAGCCACAGGGCGATGGCGATCAGCGCCGAGGTCGAAGCCCGGCGCACCAGCACGGAACACAGTGTGGCGAAGGCCAGCCACACCCCCACATACAGGATGCCCGCCACCAGCCACACCAGGATCCGCACTACTTCGGCGGCACTTGGGGTGATCCCGAGCATGAATATCCCCAAGCCGGCAACGACGGCGGTGACAACTACCAGGGTCAGCCCGACCACGCCCAGGCCAGCGACGAATTTGCCGTTGATCACGTCATCACGGTGGATCGGCTGGGATACCAGTCGCGGCAAGGTCCCCTGGCTCCGCTCACCGTTGACGGCATCGAAGCCGTAGGCGATCCCCAACACCGGAGCCAGGAACCCGAAGAAGGTGAGGAAGCTCAGGGGGATCGGGTCGGCCTGGACGGTGAACAGCTTCAGAAACAGGGAGTTGGCCTCCGTTGCCACCGGGGCCACGTCCCGTAGGGCGTCGGCCGCGGAGTAGACCGTCCCCACCGCCACCAGGCTGAGGATCACCAGAAGCGCGACGAACCGCACCGAGAGGATGTGGTCGGCGAACTCCTTACGGGCGATGACCATCCATCCCGGGCGCCGGCGCACCCAAGGCTGGAAGGTGGTCTCGACGGGGGCCGTCATGCCTTCACCTCCTCTCTGAAGTAGCGGCGGTATATCTGGTCCAAGTCGGCGTTGAGGTCCCGCAGCTCCAACACCGTCAGGTTGGCACTCACCAGCGCCGGCAGAAGCCTCCGGGCGTCGGTGCTGGGTACGGTGATGCGCCACTTCCCGGGCGACACCTCCTCGGCCTCCACCCCCTCGGTGTCGAAACCGTCCCGCAACGCTGCTAGCACCCTGTCCTCCGGGCCGTCGAGGCGCAGCTCGAAGCGTGACCTGCCGTCGGCGAGCCTTGAGGCCAGTTCGGGGGCAGTCCCCTCAGCGATGATGCGCCCTTCGACGAAGATGGCTATCCGGTCGCAGACCTGCTGCACCTGATGGAGGAGGTGGCTGGACAGCAACACGGCACGCCCGTCGCGGACTGCCAGCTTGCGGATCATCTCTTGCATCTCAGCCACGCCCTGAGGGTCGATGGAGGCGGTGGGCTCGTCGAGGATCACCACCTTCGGATCCTTCAACAGCGCATCGGCCACGCCGAGACGCTGCTTCATGCCCCTCGAGTAGGCACCCACAGGAAGGTCGGCGGTGTCGGCGAGCCCGACTTCTTCTAAGCGTTCTTCGATGCGGTTCTCGGCCTCATCCCGAGGAAGTTCGTTGAGCGCCGCGGTGTAACGGAGGTTCTGGCGGCCGGTCATGTCCTCATAGAACCCCACGGTGTCGGGCAGATAGCCCACCTGGCGTTTCACCGCCAGGGGGGTGCGGGTGGGGTCGAGGCCCCCTACCCGCACCTTCCCGGAGGTGGGCTCGGTCAGGCCGAGCACCATCAAGATGGTGGTGGTCTTCCCGGCCCCGTTGGGACCGAGGAGACCGAACACCTCACCGGCAGAGATCGATAGGTCGATACCGTCGACGGCCACCCGATCCCCGTACCTCTTGGTGAGACCGCGGGTCTCAATGAGAACCCGCCTATCGGCCATGGCTGTCACCTCCTCCCGAACTGGCGGAAGACCAGGGTGAGGACACCCAAGGCCACGACGATGATCCCCACGCCGACGAGACCCCAGACCGCTGAAGTCTTGACGGTCGTCCGGATCTCGACCCGGTCGGTCACCTCGGCGGTGCGGGCAGTGACTCTCATCCGGTAGTCACCGGCGATGGCGTTCTCGGCGGGGGTCACGGTCACGGTCACCTGGACGCTGTCCCCGGGCTCGATGATGTCCATCTCCTCCGGCGAGAAGGTGACATCCCACCCGCGGGGCGGGATGCCGCTCAGCTGCACGTTCCGCAGCGGAGCCGTGCCCTGGTTGACCACACTGAGGGTCATCTCGGTGCTCTTGCCGGCCTCTACCTCCAGGTTCAGCCGCTCGTCGGGAGTGACCAGGGCGATGTCGAAGCTCCCGCTGATCTCCACCGCCAGCTCTTGGGTGACCGTCTTGCCACCGCCGGAGACGGTAACCAGGATCGGGTAGGTGCCGGCGGGAGCAAAGTCGGGCGGATCGACGCTGACAGAGATACGCCGGGAGTCACCTCCGCCCAGGGTCAGAGTGGACGCTCGCTGCTGACCCGAAGGCCGCACCTCGACGATCCACCCCGGAGGCCCCTGCCCTTCGAGGCCGAACTGGATCTCATCGGGGGTGTCGTTCTCCAGCTCCAAGGAGAACGAGAACGAGGTGTCCGAGGGGCCGCTAAGCACCGGGAAGTCGGCGGTGAGGAACACCCCACCTCCCACCGCTTCGGAAACGGTCACGCTGAAGTCGAGGCGATCGCTACCGGACTCGCCTTCGGCGATCACCGCGAAGTCGTAGGTCCCTTTGGCGGCGTCGGTGGGCACATCCACCTCGAGGCGGAGCCGCTGGTTCACCTCGGAGCTGATGAGAATCCGGTCGACGATGAAGCCGCCGCCGCGAAGGTTGGCGGTCCAGCCGTCGGGGACGCCGACCACCGACAGGGCCACCACATCCCCCTCGGGGCCGGTGACCTCCAGGTCGAAGTCGGCGGTCTCCCCCGGCTCGACGGACACCCCTAGATAGGGGCTGTGCAGCCTCACCTCGCTGGGCGAAGTGGCTCCTGGGTCCTCCTGTGCCAGGGCTACGGCGGGTAACACCAGGGTTCCCGCCACTAGCAACGACAGCAGTGCGATCAGGGTATGGCGGTTACGCATTTCGGCGGACTCCTCCATTTCCTGGGTTGTGATTCGAACGTCGTAATCTATAGCACAGCTAGCAATAAATATGACATAAGTATTGTGCTATTTGGAGGCCAGAAATGAAGGCCGAAGAAGTCGTGGTGCCCGCCGGAAGCGTCGGTCTTCCCGGGTTTCTCACCCGCCCCGAAGGGGGCCAAGGCATTGTAGTTTTTGCCCACGGAAGCGGGAGCAGCCGGCACAGCCCCCGCAACCGCTTCGTGGCCGACGCCCTCCACGGGGCAGGTCTGGGAACCCTCCTCTTCGACCTGCTGACCCCGGTCGAGGAGCGGGACCGATCCAACGTCTTCGACATTCCCCTCCTCGGCTCGCGTCTCGCCGCGGCTACGGACTGGATCCATCGGACCGTGCCCGACACTCCCCTAGGGTTTTTCGGGGCTAGCACCGGTGCCGGGGCTGCCCTCTGGGCGGCAGCGGAACCTGAGGTGGAGGTGGCAGCGGTGGTCTCCCGGGGCGGCCGCCCCGACCTGGCAGCCGAACGCCTACCCCTGGTCAAAGCACCCACCCTGCTGATCGTGGGAGGCCGGGACACGGTGGTGGTGGAGCTAAACCGCCGCGCCCTGGAACAGCTCGACTGTGAACGGCGCCTGGAGCTGGTTCCCGGGGCCACCCACCTGTTCGAGGAGCCAGGAGCCCTGGAGGAGGTGGCCCGCCTGGCCCGGGACTGGTTCGTCGACCACCTCACCACCTGAGGACCAGCCGTCCCCCTTCCTCCTCGACTGTGGTCCCAAACTGCGTGCCCTCGCGGGTGAGGGTCGCTGCCAGCCACCGGCGGTCCTCTCGGCCGGCCATGGTGAGCCGGAACCGGAGCCTCCTTACCGGGACCACCTCCAGCCGGTCGAGCAGGCTGTCCGACAGCTCCACCCTGTAGACCAGCCCCAGGTCAGGCCGGTACTCCTCGTGGCCGCTGATCCCCTCGTAGTCGTTAATCAGATCGCCGCAGCCATAGAGGATGGGCCGCCCCCGATGAACCTCGATCGCCAAGGGATGATGAGAGGAGTGGCCGTGGACGACGTCTACTCCCGCCTCGTCGATCAGAGCGCGGGCGAAGCGGCGATGGGAGGCGGGGATCCGGTGTCCCCAGTTGGGCCCCCAATGGACCGACGCCACCACCAGATCATCTGGAGTCTTAAGAGATCCAAGGCAGGCCGCGAGGCGCTCCACCTCGCCCGCAGAGAGCCTGGTGAGGGCCACCCCAGGACGAGCGGGTCCCGCCTCCCACGCGTCGGGGATACCACTGCTGGTCGAGCCCAGGCCCACCACTATCACCCGTTCCCCTTCACCGGTGTCGAGGACCGCCGGGGCGGTCGCCTCGGCGTGGTCGCGCCCGGCACCGCAGCAGGCGATCCCGGCGCCAGCAAGGTTCTCCAGGGTGTCATCCAGGCCCGGGTAGGACCAGTCGAGGACGTGGTTGTTGGCCAGGACGCAGCAGTCGATGCCAGCGGCGGTCAGGCAGTAGAGGTTGGCCGGGTTCATCCGGTAGTGGATGCCCTTCTGCGGCCAGGGCTCACCTCGGTCGGTGACCGCTGTCTCCAGGTTGATGATCCGCACCGTCGCCTCTCCCATGACGTCCAGGGCCTCTCCCCAGAGGTACGGGCCGTCTACCCGCCGGGGAATGGGGCCGTTGCGTCGTTCGGCCAACGCCACGTACTCCACAGCGGAGCGGACCCACGGCTCGTAGAGGACCGGGTCGCAGGGATGGGCCAGGATCTGGTCGATGCCCCGGCCGCACATCACGTCTCCGGTGAGGGCCAGGGTCAGGCTCGAGCCCATCTCCACCTCCGGCGGTCGCCTGTCCGCCCGCCGAACCTACCATTCCGACTGCCGTGCCCTACCGAGTCCTCTCCCACACTGCGGATACGGGGGTGGAGGCCACGGCCTCCACGTTTCCTGAGCTGGTGGCCGAACTCGCCCGCGGCATGTTCGCCCTCATGGCGACGGTCGACCCCTGCCCCGACGATCATCCCCTGGAGGTGACCATCCCGGGCGGTCCGAGAGAAGATATGGTCTTCGACGCCCTCGCTGAGCTTTTGTACCGGGCCGAAGTCGAGGACTTGATTCTCTGTGACATAGAGAGCGAGGAGTTGTCCGACGGGTCTCTTCGCATCAGCGCCAGAGGGGTGAGCACCAGGTCGGTGGAGCTGACCGGGCCGCCGGTCAAGGCGGTCACCTACCACGACCTCACCGTGAAGCACGCCGAAGGCGAATGGTTCGGGAGGGTGATCCTCGATGTCTGAGCCGGCCCTGGACATTTCTCCCTCCGGCGCGGCAGACTAAAGGCATGCAACCGAGAAGGGTCTCCGAGTTCGTCTGGGAGATCCCCCCCTCGGGGGGAATGCGGGTACCGGGGTGGATCTTCGCCTCGGAGGAGCTGATGGAGACGGTCCTGCGCGACCGGGCGACGGACCAGGTGGCCAACGTGGCCCATCTCCCCGGCATCGTCGAAGCCTCCTTCGCCATGCCCGACATCCACTGGGGATACGGGTTTCCCATCGGCGGGGTCGCCGCCACCACCGTCGACGAGGGTGTCGTCTCCCCGGGAGGGGTCGGTTTCGACATCTGCTGTGGTGTACGTCTCCTCGCTTCCCGCTTCACCAAACAGGACTTTGTCGACGATCGGACGGCGATCATGGCTGAGTTGGACCGCCGCATCCCCCGGGGTGCGGGCAAGGGTGCCATCGCCCCCGGACACCA
>JBHHWH010000049.1:0-19267 GCA_046756405.1 Acidimicrobiia bacterium
AGTTGACCCCGGAGAGTTGGTCGGCGATCGACTACTCGCGGTGACAGAGAAAGGAAACCAAGCAATGACCACCACAAACAACGACTACGACGCTCTGGCAAGCTGCTGCACAGTGCCTGAAGATTCGGCCCAGTCCGAAGTGCTCGACGACATTGAGAACCAGGAGGTCTCCCCTGAGGTGGCCGCCCTGCGTTCGGCGGGATTCCGCCTCCTCCTCGAGACGGGGGAGCCGGTGACCCGGGAGCGATGGGCCGCAGAATCAGGCGTCTCTCCCAGCATCCTCGAGGAAGGTCTGGAGAGTGCCCGGGCACGGGGGCGGGTTGAGTTCGACACCCAGGGACGCCTGGTTGGCCTGGCCGGCCTCACCGTCGTTCCCAACCGTCACCGAGTGAGCATCAACGGCGAAGAGCGCTGGACCTGGTGCGCCCTGGACGCCGTCGGGATCCTGGGTGCCCTGGGCACCGACGGATCGGTGTACTCCACCGACCCTTCCACAGGAGAGCCGATCGAGATCGGCTTCACCTCCGGGGTTCCGGACTCCGACGCCACCCTCTTCCTCCTCGGCGGCTTCGAAGAAGCCAACGTGGTGGAGGAGTGGTGCCCGCTGGTCAACTTCTTCACCAGCCGCAGCGATGCCGAAGCCTGGGTGGAGGAGAACGGTCTGGAGGGGGAGATCGTCTCCGTGGCGAGTATCGCCTCCCGGGCCGCCGAGTTGTGGCAGCCGGTGGTCGACCTAGACGCGCCCCAGGTGTGCTGAGAAGATGGCCCAGGTGATCCCCTTGGGGCTCGATGCCTAGAGTTGGCCTGAGTCGGCCTCCCGCCGGATCTCCTCCAGGTAGGAGGGGTTCTCGTACCGGCTGAGGAGGAAAGCCGGGGCGTAGTCGGGCAGCTCCACTCCGGCTATGTGCCGCGACGCCAGATCCCCGGCGGCTGAGGCTGCCATCACTCCGAACCCCGACATTCCCACTACCAGGTGGAGTCCCTCCGGCCCGGCGGGCCCGATGAGGGGCCGGTTCTCCTCCGTCTTGGTGTAGTAGCCGCCGTCCACCACCGAGTGGGGAAGCCCGTCGAGGTAGACCGAGAGCCCCGGGATCATCGTGGTGAGCCCCCGCATCACCACCTCCGGGTACAAGGGATCTTCGGGGAGGGGGAAGATGGGTTCCTCGTAAATCTCTTTGTGGTACTCCCACAGGGCCACGAAGTAGGGGGAGTCGGCGCCTCCTTCGGGGCGGCCGTGGCAGTAGATGGGCATCTCCCCAAGGAGGTCTTCCCGGGCCATCGCCTCCAACTCGGCCCGCTCCTCAGCAGACCAGTCGATGCGCTGAGGGTCGGACCAGATCACCATGGGAGCATCCCGGGGGATGATCCCGCGGTGGTCGCGGAAGGCGACCTTGAGGTGCAGCTCGGAGTAGAGGGGGAGGTCTAGGCCAGCCAGTCCTGCAACCTGGCGTGACATGGGCCCGGCAGCAATCACCACGACTGGCGCGGCGATGGTCGAACCGTCGGACAGGGTCGCCTCTGTTACCCGGTCGCCCTCGACGGTGATCCCGGTGACCTCGGCGGCCACCAACTCGGCGCCGTGGTCGGCTGCCCGGTCCAGCATCCACGCCCCGAGCTGCTGAGCGCTGAACCACCCCGCCCGTCGCACATGCACCGCCCCCACCGCGGCATCGGTGAGGTAGGGGAAGGAGTCGAAGAGAGCATCCCCCTCGAGGATGTCCACCCCGTCGGACGCCTCCCCGTAGGGCTTCGGGCCGGGATGACGCCGCACCGCCCCCGCACCTAGGGTCGAAGTCCGGTGGGCCTGGTCGACCATGGCGGTCAGCCGAGCCGGGTCGGCGGTGACGAAGAGATAACCACGCCGGGAGAGCCCGAAGGCGTTGTCGGATTCCTCGGCCATTTCCTCCAGGAGATCTATGGAGCGGCTCATCAGTCCCACCATCGGAGCGTTAGGCCACCAGTTGCGGTAGCACTCGGTGGACTTGTCCGAAGTCAGCGTCAGCGGCGGCCGGGGGTCGACGATCACCACTCTTCCGACACCCCGCCGGACCGCAAGATGGAAGGCGGTGGAGACTCCGGCGATGCCAGCCCCCACCACCACCACGTCGCCGGTGTGGTCGGTCACCGCCCCAGGTGCCGGCGCACCCTCTCCGCCACACTCTGCGGGGTGAACCCGAAGTGGTGGGCCAGGTCGGCAGCGGGGGCGGAGGCGCCGAAGCGGTTGATCCCGATGCTGAGGCCGTCAGCACCCACGATCCGTTCCCAACCGAAGGTGGCGGCGGCCTCTATCGATACCCGGGGCGCGTCGCCGAGCACGTCGTTCCGGTAGGCCTTGGCCTGGGCGAAGAACAGCTCCCAGCAGGGGAGGCTGACCACCCGGGCGGAGATGCCGTCCCCGTCGAGAAGATCTGCTGTGTCCAGGGCCAGGGAAACTTCGGAGCCGGTGGCGATGAGAGTGACGTCGGTCCCCTCCTTGACCACATAACCTCCGCGCCCCACCCCGCCGGTGGCCCGCTCCAGGGTGGGTACTCCCTGGCGGGTGAGCACCAGGGCGACGGGTCCGTCGCTGCGGTTCAGGGCCACCTCCCAGGCCTCGATCACCTCGTTGGCGTCGGCCGGGCGGATCACCCACAGGTTGGGCATTGCCCGCAGCGAGGCCAGGTGCTCGACCGGCTGGTGGGTGGGCCCATCCTCACCCAGAAAGATCGAGTCGTGGGTCCACACCCATACCGACGGGATCTCCATCAGCGCCGAAAGCCGTACCGCGGGGCGCATGTAGTCGGAGAAGACAAAGAAGGTGGCGCCGTAGGGCTTGAGGCCACCGTGGATAGCCATCCCGTTGACGATCGTGCCCATGGCATGCTCCCGAATCCCGAAGGGAATGTCTCTGGCGGCACGGTCCGACCTGGAGAAGAGCCGGCCCTTGTCGATCACTGTCTTGGTGGAAGCCACCAGGTCCGCCGAGCCTCCGATGAACCCGGGAACCTTCGCCGCTATCTCAGCGAAGAGCTTCCCCGAAGACGCCCTGGTGGCCAGCTTCTCGCCCGCCTCGAACCCAGGTCCCTCCAGGGTCACCGACGGCGGCTCATGGAGTCGCTCCCACAGCGCCTTGCGATCCGGCTCTGCCAGTTCGAAGCGTGCCTCCCAGGCGACGCGGGCTTCCCGTCCTTTGTCCATGGCCTGGTCGAAGAACTCGTAGACCGACGGGTCTACCCAGAAGGGTTCCTGGGGGTATCCCATGGCCTCCTTGGTCAGCCGTACCTCCTCTGCGCCCAGGGGCTGACCGTGGGAGGCGGCGGTGTCCTGGAGGTGGGGGGCGCCATGGGCGATGTGGGTGTGGCAGATGAGGAGGGAAGGCCGCTCCTCCTCGTTGAGAGCCTCCTCGGTGGCCTCGGCTATGGCCAGCCGGTCGTGACCATCCACCCAGAGCACATGCCAGCCCTGGGCTGTGAAACGCTGAGCCACGTCCTCGGAGAAGGTGATGTCGGTGGAGCCGTCGATGGAGATGTCGTTGTCGTCGTAGAAGTAGATGAGCCGGCCCAGCCCGAAGTGGCCGGCCAGGGAGGCGGACTCGGCGCTGATCCCTTCCATCAGGTCGCCATCGGAGACGAAGGCGAAGGTGCGGTGGTCCACCATGTCCTCCCCGAGACGGGCTCTGAGGTGGGCCTCGGCCAGGGCCATCCCCACGCCGGTGCCGAAACCCTGGCCCAGGGGCCCGGTGGTCATCTCGATCCCCAGGTTGTGGTCGATCTCGGGATGACCTGCGGTGGGGCTACCCCACTGCCGGAAGTTACGCAGGTCGTCGAGGCTGAGACCGAAGCCGGACAGGTGGAGCAGCGAGTAGAGGAGCATGGAGCCATGTCCGTTGGAAAGGACGAAGCGGTCCCGGTCTGGCCAGGTGGGATAGGAGGGGTCCACCTCGAGAAAGCGGCTCCACAGGGTCACGGCGATGTCGGCCATGCCCATGGGCATTCCGGGGTGGCCACTGTCCGCCGCCTGGACGGCGTCCATGGCCAGGGCCTTGATGGTGTTTACGGCGAGCTGTTCGGTGTCAGACATCGGCGGCGAGGGTAACCGGCCGCTACCCGTGGTGAGCGGCCCGGTCGGGGGAGTTCCTCTCACCCCCTGTTTCGAGGGGTCGTAGGTGTCCAGATATCTTTCTGAGGAATCTCAGTAAGTCGGTTCATGTTGTCCTAACCGCGCTATAAGATCGTACGTATGTTCGCAATAGGGAGATACCAGCCCTACCTTTAGCCGCAGGGGCCATATTGACATAAGGCCCAGCCGGTGTGGACAGGAACCACCAGGAGACGTCCCACCGCCGGTCGCGTATTGTTGATGCCGTGACCCCTTCCGAAATCGAGGCTGCCCTCGACGCTGCCGAGGAGTCCCTCGCCCGGGGCGGAACCCTGGCTGGGACCAGGTTCTGGCGCGCCGTGGCGGCGGTCAAAGGCGACCCCGAACTGGTGGACCGCTACGCAACTCGTATCGCCCGTATCGACCAGCAGGCCTTCCGACAGTGGGCCCTCTTCAAGGTGCCCCTCTGGGTAGGGAATCTGATCATGGTGCTGGCCAGCGTCCTTGGCTTGCTACTCATCGCCCTCGCCTACGGGGTGACGGGCCTGGCAGCGGTTGTCCTCTTCTTTGCCGGTTTCGGCATTCTCCTCGTTACCACCCACGGCCTCGCCCACCTGCTGGTAGGCAGTCTGGTAGGTATCCGGTTCACTCACTGGTTCATCGGCACCGTCACCCGTCCCCAGCCTGGGGTGAAGGTGGACTACGCCTCCTACCTGGCCACCCCGGCCCCCAAGCGGGCCTGGATGCACGCCGCCGGAGCCATCACCACCAAGATCCTTCCCTTCGTCCTCATCGGGGCGGCTGCCGCAGCGTCCCTTCCCGGTTGGACAGTCTGGATCCTTGTGGGTCTTGGAGTGGTTCAGATCATCACTGACGTGGTCTGGTCCACCAAGAGTTCCGACTGGAAGAAGTTCCAGCGGGAACGGTCCTTCGCTCAGGCCTCCTGATCGACCTCTACCGGGATCGAGCCGTCGGTGCGGTGCATCTGCTCGTGAGTGGCCACCAGGTCCTCGAAGTTGGGCGGGTGTTCCACGTCGATGGCGATGAGGTGGCGGGTCCTAGGCCCTCCCGCCCGATCCAGGCTACGGGCCCTTGATATCAGCGTCGCCGACGCGTCGTCGATCCGGCTGTGCTGGGCGAGGTGTTCCTCCCAGGAGTGGACTGCGAACAGCTCGGTGAGGAGGGTGGGGTCGGAGACGGAGCGGAACAGGCGCCATCGGTAGGCGCCGGTGGTCAGCCGGACCAGACGCACCTGGTTCATCACCCTGGTGAACTCGGCGAAATCTTCGGCGTCGATCTTCCAGGTGTTCAACACGATCACCGGACCGCCCTCCAGGCTGACCTCCGGGTGGGGTTGGGCCGCCCGTTCGGCGGAGAACTCCGGGGTCTCCACCGCCTCCAGGTCGGGAACCCTGAGCCGAGGGCTCACCAAACCGATCAGCACTGCTCCCCCTGAGAAGACCAGTAGCGCCCCGTCGGTGCCGATCCTGTCGGCGACGACCCCGGCGAGGATGGAGCCGATGGGGAGGATCCCGGCGAACGCCAGGGTGTACATCGCCATGACGCGGCCCCGAATCCATCCCGGCGCCATGAGCTGGGCCGTGGCGCGGAGGGTGGACAACGCCAGCAGCCAGAAGAGTCCGGCGGCAAACATCGCCACCCCGGCGACGACGACGCTTGGTGCCAGTCCCAGCAGGATTCCGGCCAGTCCGAAGACGGTGATGGCGAGGGGCACTGTCCGGCCCTGGATCCTCTCCGCGATCCGGGGGCGTAGGAAGGCCCCCACCAGGGCGCCGGCTCCCATGGCGCCCAGGAGGATTCCGTAGGTGGCCTCGCTGCCGCCGAGGAGGCGGGTGTGGTTGGGCAGGGTGGCCTGAACCACGGAGGAGGTGATGGCGAAGAGAGAGACCAGCGTGAGCAAGCTCCGGAAGGGAGGGGTGAAGCGGGCGAAGCGCAACCCCAACGAGATGGCCGCCGCCAGATCGGAGCTCTCCCGCTCCTGCTCCTCTAGCTGAGTCCCGATGATCAGCAGCACCACGATGACCGCCAGATAGGAGACGGCGTTGACGGCGAACCCGGCCTCGGGACCGTAGGCCAGGATGATCAGACCGCCCAGGGCCGGACCCACCGAGCGGGCGGCGTTGAAAGCCGCCGACTGGAGGGCCACCGCCGAGGCGACCAGACCCCTCGGCACCAGGTCTGGGATCAGGGCCTGCCAGGCAGGAAGGTTGAGGGCCACTCCAACACCGAGGAGGAGACCCAGCGCCAGCAGCCTTCCCGGGGTTATCAAATCAAGGAAAGTCAGCACGGCCATGGCGGCAGCCGAACCGCCCATGATCCCCTGGGCCACCACCATCAGCTTGGTCCGGTCGAACATGTCGGCCAGGGCGCCCGAAGCCAGGGCCAGGAACAGCAGGGGCAGGGTCACCGAGGCCACCATGAGCCCCACCCAGGTGTTGGAGTTGGTCAGCTCCAGCATCAGCCAGGCTCCCGAAACCGACTGAATGAAGCTGCCAGTGGCGCTGAAGACGGAGGCCGCCCACAGGGCGCGGAAGTGGGGGTATTTGAAGGGGGCGACCGCCGAAGTCATGTCCCGGATCTTAGGTAACGGCCTAGGTTGGATTTCGTGGTCAGCGAACTCGCCTACTTCGTCCAGACCGGAGACACTCCCGGGCCTGGTGTGCTGGTCCTCCACTCCTTCTGGGGCCTCAATTCGGCGGTGAAGGCCAGAGCCGACGAACTCGCCGACGTCGGGTACACCGTGCTCGCCCCCGATATCAACTTCGGGGAGCTTCCGTCTACCGAGAAGGATGCTCTCGGCCATCTGAGGTCCACCGACGTCGACCGTCTCGCCTCCCTGGTCCTCAACTCAGTCGGTCTCCTCCACGAGCAGTCCGCGGCGGGTCCGATCGGGATCGTCGGCTTCGGCATGGGTGGTTCCCTGGCCCTCTGGGCTTCGGTGCGCCTGGCCGATCTGGTCACCGCGGTGGTCTCCTTCTACGGCACCCAGCAGATCGACTTTGCCGGCTCCCGCGCCGCCTATCTGATCCACTACGCCGAGCAAGACGAATACATCACCGATGACGAGGCGGCCTTCATGGAGGCCACCATGGGCCTCGAGACTCTGCCGGTGGAGGTGGTCCACTATCCCGGTACCCGCCACGGCTTCTGTGATCCCGACGGTGACACCTTCGATCCGGAGGCCTTCGAGAAGGCCTGGCAGAGGACCCTCGACTTCCTCGCCCGGCGTCTAGGTCAGTAGAGAGACCTCGTCGCCGGTGCTGACTACACCCTCTTCGAGGATGCGGGCATAGACCCTCGACCGGCCTGGGTTGCGACTCTGACTGAGACGGGTGAAGTCCCCGTCGGTGAACCACCGCGCCTGCTGCTGGCAGGGAGCGGTGTAAGAGGCCACCTTCGCCACCACCTCAGGGCCGATGGCCAGCCGCACCCCGGGTATCACCTGGTTCCAGTCGAGGCCGGTGATGGTGATGTTCTCCCCCGCAGCTCCGGGGTAGATCGAATGCCCCTCGGCGCGCAGGGCCTCGATCACCTCCAGGGAAAACAGGCAGAGGGCCCTCTCCGGACCGCCGTGGACCTGGGTGTTTCGTTGACGGTCGCCAAGGACTCCCAGGGCGGTGACCATCACCCGATCCACGGGAAGCTTGGGCACCCCGCCGTCGGAGAGGTTGATCTGATGGACGGTGGCCATCGGGGGAGGGTAGGCGATGGCCGTGGTCTTCTGCCGTCGTATAGGCTTTGAGTATGACCCGCTCGTCTCTCATCGACGCCGCCCCCAGGGTGGACGAAACGCTGCTCCAACAGCTCGAAGCCCGGGCCAACGTCCCCCCCGACCGTCCTGGCATTCCAGTCCTGGCCCCCTTCACTGAGGAGGAGATCGGATCCGTGCCCCAGGCCACGGAAGCCGACGTGACCACGGCAGTGGAGACGGCCCGCGCCGCCCAGGAGTCCTGGGCCGCCATGGGTGCTGTTGCCCGTGCCCGCATTCTCTCCAGGTTCCACGACCTTTTGATCGAACGTGCTGATACCGCCATGGATCTGATCCAGCTCGAAGCGGGAAAGGCCCGGATCCCCGCCTTCGAAGAGGTGTACGACACGGTCGCCACCACCCGCTACTACACCAAGACCGGGCCCAGACTGTTGAAGCCGAAGCGGCGTCAGGTCTCCCTCCCCGGGTTTACCTCGGCCTGGGAGTACCGCCACCCCCACGGTGTTGTGGCCAACATCTGCCCCTGGAACTTCCCCTTCACTCTGGCCATCTCCGATGTCGTCGCCGCGCTGATCGCCGGAAACGCGGTGGTGATCAAGCCCGACGAGAAGACCCCCTTCTCGGCCCTCTACGCCGCCACCCTGCTCGATAAGGCCGGGCTTCCCGAAGGAGTACTCCAGGTCGTTACCGGCTATGGAGAGGAGATCGGTCCGCACCTGGTAGACGAAGTGGACTTCGTCGTCTTCACCGGTTCTACCGAGGTGGGCCGTCAGGTGGGAGAGCAGGCAGGGAGGAGGCTCATCGGAGCCACCATGGAGCTGGGAGGCAAGAACGCCGCCATCGTTCTGGCCGACGCCGACCTCGATAGGACGATTCCGGGGATTTCCCGGGCGGTATACGCCAACGGCGGCCAGCTCTGCATCGCCATGGAGAGGATCTACGTTGCCGAGGCCATCAGCGAGGAGTTCACCCGCCGCTTTGTCGAGCACACCCGTTCCCTGCCGATGACCTCCGACTTCGACTTCTCCTCAGCCCTCAGCTCGCTGATCTCCCGGCAGCACTTGGAGAACGTCCACCGTCATGTCGAAGACGCCATCTCCAACGGAGCCACCCTGCTCACCGGAGGCAAGCCCCGCCCCGACATAGGACCGCTCTTCTACGAGCCAACGGTGTTCACCGATGTCGACGAGGGGGTCCTTCTCTGCCGGGCGGAGACCTTCGGTCCGGTGGTCACCATCTACCCCTACCGTGACCTTGAAGACGCCATCGCCGCCGCCAACGACTCGGAGTTCGGGCTCAACTTCAGCGTCTGGACCTCCGACTCCCGCCGCGGAGTGAAGATTGCCCAGCGCCTCGAGGCGGGAACGGTGGGGATCAACGACGGCTACGCCGCCACCTGGTCCACCTACGACGCTCCCATGGGCGGGATGAAGGCCTCAGGGCTGTCCCGCCGCCACGGGGCCATCGGCCTGTTGAAGTTCACCGAGTCCCAGACCATCGCCGTCCAGCGGCTCATCCCCGCCTTCGCCCCGCCTCCGGGAATGGACTACGAGAAGTACCAGAAGGTGCTGGGGCCCCTGCTCAAACTGTTGAAGCGGGTGCCCTTCTACAAGTAGGGGGAGGGTCGCCTTCCGGTCAGTCGGGGTCACGGACGCTGATTCAGTTGTAGTTCATGGTTAGCCATCTACCCCGAGCATCTTGACGACCTCTTGGACGGTTCTGCCAGCGAACTGTGCCGACAGGCGCTGAGGATCTTGAAGCACGGGGACGATCCGGCCGGCCGGGTTTACAAGGAGGACTGAGTCGAAGTTGATGATTCTGTGGGTCACGTTTGCTTGCTCGAAGAAGTCCGCCTCATAATCTTCAGGCTCTCGAAGAATCCACATATACGTCTTGCCGATCTTCGGAACGCGGACACCGTTCATCGACCACTCCTCTAGACGATTCCCGTTAGAGTCAACGGTGAAGGCATCCCATCCGATTCTGATCAGATCGCCCGGAGCGACCGGGCCTTTGAAGGACTTCTCGACTTCGACTACAAGGGCGACGGTTTCCGTTCGTCCCTCTTCGACAAGAGAGCCGTTGTCTTCGTATGTTTCTCCCTCCTGGTAAGCAGCGTGTTCGATCGCTTGGATGGTCCCCACGACTATTAGATCGGATCGAGCTGCGAACGCCAGGGGATCCGAAACGACGTCGTACTCGTAAGCCAGGATCTCCGCGATGGGAAGCTCAACAGTCGACCCGGAAGCAAGCTCACCTGTCGAGGCTGAAGAACATGCGACAACCACGAGAGTGAAGGCCATCGCTATGAGAGGCGTCGAACGCTGTTGCATGGTCGATCTCCGTATGTCCCTGTACCTAGTACTGCTCGTCGATGTGGTGGATCTCATGCCCGGATAGGCGCCTTAAGCCACCACCACTCATGCAGCCCTGTCCCGGCTCAGGCTGCGAATCATCGAACCCCAGTGAGTGTCCGATCTCGTGGCAAACGCCCCGTTTCTGATTGTTCAGCGGAGTGAACCGTAAGCCACGATCGAAGATTATGTGCCAATGGTCGCACTTTGTGGATGTGAGCAAGCGGTTGCACTGGGCGGTGGCGCGCCAGCTGTCGTCTTGGTGTTGGCCCACCATGAGATGTCGACGTACCAGCTCGAGGTGTGATGAGTCGTTGTCTCGCCGCCGCTCGGGATTTGCATCGGCACCGAATCCGCGGTCAAGCCAGCCCTGATGTGCCACCGCGGCCTCCGGTGGACCGCGAGAGGTGTGGCCAAAGCGATCGCCAAAGCGGCGATGAAAAGGTGGCCGCCGAAGAGGCTTGAATCCGTAGTGCAACCGAGGCAAACGGATCTTCACGAGAGCCCTCCTTGGTGTCTATGACCACCTTGAGGGCTTGAAGCCTGCGCGAGGTCCGATCTCCCCGTGAGTCGCTACCTCTCGCTCATCTCGGCGAGATCGGCCTCCAGCAGCTCCCGCTCGGTGGCGTCTTCGATCTCAGGGACTAGGGCCTTGGCCGCCTCCAGGTGGTAGGTGAAGGTGTCCAGGTCGTCCACCCAGGCGGCGGCGCGGGCCAGGGCCTCATGGGCGAAGCCCTCGAGGAACGGCCCCAGGTCGTGACGTCGCACCACATCTAGCGAGCGTTCGGCAAAGCGGCGGGCCAGGTCGGCATATCCCAGCACCGCTGCCACCCGGGCCACCTGCCAGTCGGCGATGGCCAGGTTGCGGGGCTCTCCCACCTGATACCAATGGTGACGCTGGGCGAAGGCTGCCGCCAGCATCGCCTCCTCCTCTTCCCGGGTCAGCTCCTCCTGGTCCAGAAACTCCCAGGCCTGGTTGAAGGCCAGGGGTGCCATCGTCCGGTGCCAGCGGTCGAGATCCTCCGCGGCGGGAGGGGCCCCTTCGTCGCTCACTCTCGAACCTCCTCGGGGGTGGGGAACCAGCGCAGCTCCTCCGCCTCGGCGGGCAGCTCCGGTGGGCTTCCGTCGGGGATAGGTGCTTCGCTCAGGATTCGTTTCGCCTCCTCCAGGTAGGAGTCCAGCATCTCGATGGGTGCGGCCGCGGGATCTTCCCAATCATGTTCTTCGCTGAAGCGCACATCGGTGAGGCTGGCCGGAGGGTGGGGGAGACCGTCGCGGTGACGCCAAAGAGCCGTCTCTGGGTCGAAGCTGTACAGCGGCAGCAGCCGCCACCCGTCGGAGGCCACCAGATGGACGGCGTCGAGGATGTAGCGGAACTCCTCCTCGGGGATGAAGTAGTTGAAGTTGAGCCTCACCCAGCCGGGCTTGATCACCTCACACCCCTGGGCGATCACCCTCTCGAACCGGCTTGAAGTCTCGGCGTCGATCCCCAACAGACGGTGGCCGTAGGGGCCGGCACAGGAACAGCCTCCCCGGGCTTGGATACCGAAGAGGTCGTTCAGCAGCGCCACCACGAAGTTGTAGTGAAGGATCCGATCGTCGTGGTGGACCAGGAAGCTGACGATGCTGAGCCGCTCCGCTTCCGGGTTTCCCAGGATCTCGATGTTGGGGTTCGCCCTCCACGATTCGATGGCCCGCCGAATAAAACCGTGCTCCAGGCTCCGGATGCGGTCGGTCCCCACCTCCTCTTTGAGCTGGAATGCCAGCCCGGCGCGGATGGAGCCGATGATCGCCGGAGTGCCGCCCTCCTCCCGGTGCTCCTGGTCGGCCAGGTAGGCGTGGTGGTCGGGGGCCACATACTGGACCGTTCCCCCACCGGGCACCGAAGGCACCGGGTTGGTGAGCAGCTCCCGGCGGGCCACGAGTACCCCCGGAGTGCCGGGACCACCGATCAGCTTGTGGGGAGAGAGGAAGATGGCGTCCTTGTGGTTCCCACCCGCCTCGGTTCCGATGTCGATGGCCAGGTAGGGCGCCGCGGCGGCATAATCCCAGAAGCTGAGGGCACCGTGATCGTGTAACAGCCTGGCGATGGACGAAGTGTCGGTCACGATCCCGGTGACGTTGGAGGCCGCGGAGAAGGAGCCGATCTTCAGGCGCCGGTGGGTGAACTCGACCAGCCTCCGCTCCAGGTCGTCGAGATCGATCTGGCCATCGGGATCCTCCTGGATCTCGATCACATCGGCGATCGTCTCCCGCCAGGGCAGCTCGTTGGAGTGGTGCTCATAGGGGCCGACGAAGACCACCGGCCGTTCTTCTTCCGGGATGTGGTCGGTGAGACCGAAGTCGCGGTCCAGATTGGCGGGAATCCGCAACCCCAGGATGGCGATCAGCCGGTTCACCGCTCCCGTCGCCCCGCTGCCGGCGAAGATCACCGCGTGTTCGTCGTGGTTGGCGCCGACACAGCGACGGATGATCTCCCTGGCGTCCTCCCGAAAGCGAGTGGTCTGAAGCCCCGTACCGGAAGTCTCGGTGTGGGTGTTGGCGTAGAGGGGAAGCACCTGGCGGCGGATGAAGTCCTCGACGAAAGAGAGGGATCTCCCTGATGCGGTGTAGTCGGCGTAGGTGACCCGCCGCATTCCGAAGGGAGTCTCCACGGCGGTGTCTTTGCCGATAACCGACTCGCGGATCTTGGTCACCAGGTCCATAGGGGTCTTTCCGGTCTTGGGCACTGCCAGACTAGGGGTTCGGGCCTGCCTCGACCGGGGCGAGTTGGTAACTTCGCCGGGACGTAGCAAAGGAGGAGCGAGCGTGGGCATCATCAGCGACTACCAGAAATACGACGCCACCGGGTTGGGGGAGCTGGTCGCCAAGGGTGAGGTGACTCCCAGGGAGCTGGTGGAGACCGCCATCTCCCAGATCGAGACCCACAACGAGACCCTCAACTCCGTCATCTACAAGGACTACGACCGTGCCCTGGAGGCGGCAGACCAGCCGATCCCCGAAGAGGCTCCCTTTCCCGGCGTGCCCTTCCTTCTCAAAGACCTCCACGCCGCCCAGGAGGGAGCACCCCTCACCTTCGGCTCCCGGGCCCTCGCCGACTACATCCCCGACCACGATTCGGAGCTGGTGAAGCGATACAAGGCAGCGGGGCTGATCATCCTGGGTAAGACCAACACCCCCGAGTTTGGACTGGCGCCGGTCACCGAGCCGGACCTGTTTGGCCCCACTCTCAACCCGTGGAACACCAACCGCACCCCCGGCGGGTCCAGCGGGGGTTCAGCGGCAGCCGTGGCCGCGGGGCTGGTACCCATGGCCCACGCCAGCGACGGTGGCGGCTCCATACGTATCCCTGCCTCCTGCTGCGGGCTGTTCGGTCTCAAACCCAGCCGGGGCCGTAACCCCATGGGCCCCGACTTCGCCGAGGCCTGGTTCGGGCTCTCCGAAGCCCACGTGGTGGGGTGGTCGGTTCGCGACAGCGCCCGGCTGCTCGACGCCACCTGGGGTCCGGATGCCGGTGCTCCCTTCGTGGCCCCCAGCCCCGAGCGGCCCTTCACCGACGAGGTGGGAGCCCCTCCGGGACGGCTTCGGATCGCTTTCACCGCCGGGGCGCTCCTCGCAGACGACATCGACCCCGAATGTAAGAAGGCGGTGGTCGAGACGGCCCGGCTCTGCGAGGAGCTGGGTCACGAAGTGGTGGAGGACGCCCCAGACCTCGACGTGGAGGGTCTCACCGAGGTGTTCGTCACCTTGGCGGTGGCAGGCGGCGCCTTCGAAGCCGAGTACGCCGAGAAACTGCGCGGCAGGCCCCTGGCCAAGGGAGACCTGGAGCTGGTCAACTCCATCCTCACCAAGGTGGCTAAGAAGACGCCCGCCGACCAGCTTGCCTGGGCGATCCACACGGCCAAGCAGACGGGACGGATCATGGGCCGATTCCTTCAGCGCTACGACGTCCTGCTGACCTCCACACTGGCCAAGCCGCCCTGGCCCATCGGAGACCTGGACCCGGCGCCCGGCGAGGTGAGGATCCTGAAATTGGTCGATGCTGTACCCGCCAAGCCTCTCCTCGACGCTCTGGTCAAACAGCTCAGCGGCGAGCTTCTGGCCCCCATCCCCAACACTCCCCTGTTCAACATGAGCGGCCAGCCTGCCATGAGCGTGCCGCTCCACCAGAGCTCCGACGGTCTGCCGGTGGGAGTCCAGTTCGTGGGCCGTTACGGTGACGAGCCGACCCTCTTCCGTCTCGCCTCCCAGCTCGAAGAGGCCAGGCCATGGGCGCAGCGGCGTCCCCCGACTGGCTGATCTCTTTCCGGCCTCCTCGTGGCTGACTCAGTCACTGCGGAGATCGCCGGGGAGGAGGTGGTCATCACCCATCCCGGCCGGGTGGTCTTCCCAGAACAGGGCTGGACCAAGATGGACGTGGTCTCCCACTACCTGCTCGTGGCCGAGGGGGCGCTGCGGGGCGTCCGAGGGCGTCCCACCATGCTCAAGCGGTACCTGAAAGGAGTTGAAGAAGACCCGATCTACCAGAAGCGGGCGCCGAAGAACACCCCCTTCGAGACGGTTCAGATCCGCTTTCCCTCCCAGCGACCAGGGTGGATGATCGTTCCCCGTACCGAAGCCGACGTGATCCGCCTGGTCCAACTGGGCTGTCTTGACTTCCATCCCTGGCCGGTGCGGGCGGAGGACACCGACCATCCCGACGAGCTGCGTCTCGACCTCGACCCCACCCCGGGGTTTACCTTCGACCACATCCGTCGCGCGGCAGCGGGGGCCAGGGAGCTGTTGGAGGAGGCAGGACTGGTGGGATGGCCCAAGACCTCGGGAAGCCGCGGCATCCACATCTACGTGCGCATCGAGCCCCGGTGGGACTTCTTCCAGACCCGACGGGCTGTGTTGGCCTTCGCCAG
Source organism: Acidimicrobiia bacterium (assembly GCA_046756405.1). GTDB lineage: Bacteria > Actinomycetota > Acidimicrobiia > Spongiisociales > ZC4RG35 > JBHHWH01. The sequence continues at coordinate 15,069 of JBHHWH010000049.1, forward strand.
GGAGTTAGAGCGGCGGATGGTGGGTCTTGTCACCACCGCCTGGTGGAAGGAGGAGCGGGAAGGGGTGTTCATCGACTACAACCAGAACGCCCGGGATAAGACCATGTCCTCCGCCTATGGGGTGCGTCCCACCGGATACGTCTCCACCCCCTTCGCCTGGGACGAGCTGGAGGACATCCGCATCGAGGACTTTCCCCTCGACCGGTTCCCCAAGCGCTGGGAAGCCGTGGGAGACCTCACCGAAGGCATCGACGAGGCAGTGGGTCGCATCGATACCCTCCTCGAGTGGGTGGCAAGGGACGAGGAGAAGGGTCTGGGAGATGCCCCCTGGCCTCCCCACTATCCGAAGATGCCCGGCGAACCTCCTCGGGTTCAACCGTCCCGCCGGCGCCGCCCCGTCGACGAGTACTAGAGGGCGTCGCGGGTACGAAACGCCCACGTGAGGACGGCCAACCCGGCCACCAAAATCCCGGCCAGCTTCACCATGCCCCCACCTGCTCCGGGGGTGACCGGCCCCAGGACGTTGGCCGCCTCCCCTCCGAAGACAGGGACCAGATCGGCGTAGATGGAGAGGGCTATGCGCCAAACCGAGAATTGTGCGAGCCCGGTCACCGCGGCGGCGAGGATCGATTCGATCACGATCACATAGCCGAGGCCCACGAGGAGGGAGCGGGGGACGATGTAGCCGAGGGGGACGAAGACGGCGGCATACCCCACGGCGGCGGCGACAAATAGGGCCGCCCCGACCGCGGCTTCGCCCAGATCGGCATCGATGGCAACAGCCGCCAGGAAGGTGGCTACCCATCCTCCCAGGGCGATCGTCACCGCTGCCGCGGTCCCTGCAAAAAGCGATGAGGCTGCAAGGGAGAGACGGCCGATGGGCCGCATGTATAGGTAAGGGAGGGTCCCGGCGTCCCGCTCCTCCCGGAGGGTGGACGTTGTGATGATCACCGCGGCGATGGCAAAGGCGAAACCTACGGTGGCCAGGACACCTGAATAGTGCTCGGCCACCTCCTCCGGGGTGGCGTCGAAGCCCGCCAGCCAAGCCACCAGACCGGGTGCGGAGGCCAGGGCGAGGAGGGCGACAAGCCGCCCCCGGCGCATCATTCGTCGGTAGAGGTGGAGGGCGAGGACCATTCAGCCGCCCTCCACTAGGTAGCGGAACACCGACTCCAGGGATTCGTCCACGGGCTCGATCCTGGTGACCGTGACTCCCTGGTCCACGGCGATCTGGGGCAGGGCCCGGGCCAGGGCCGTAGCGTCGGCCGCCTCGACCTGCACCCTTCCGTCGTGGAGGTGGACGCCCACCACTCCCTCCACTGTGAGAATCCTGGAGGCCAGGGTCCGAGGGTCGGAGCACTCCACGAACACCTGGCGGGGCCGGTCGGTCATCGCCGCCCGGATGGACTTCACGTCGCCCACCGCCGCCAAGCGGCCGTCGACCATAGCCACCACCTTGTCGGCCATACGCTCCACTTCGGCCAGCACATGGGAGGAGACGATCACGGTGCGGCCAGCCCTAGCCAGGGAGGTGAAGATGTCGATGAGGTGGGCGCGCTGTATCGGATCGGCCCCGTTGAGAGGTTCGTCGAGGAGGAGAATCTCAGGGTCGGAGACCAAGGCGGCAGCCACCTTGGCCCGCTGTCGCATCCCCTTCGAGTAGCCGCCGATCCGCCGAGAGGCTACATCTCTTAGGCCCACGACATCGAGGGTCTCCCGGGCCCTCCGCTCCGGGTCGGCCACCCGGGACAGCCTGGCCGCCAACTCGACGAAGCCGAGGCCGGTGAGGTGCTCGTAGACGGCCTCGTCCTCGGGCACTAACGCCATTCTGCGGTACACCTCGGGATCGTCACGGGGGTCGGCGTCGAAGACGGTGACTTTCCCCTGGGAGGGACGTTGCAGGCCGGCGATGAGTCGTAGCAGGGTGGTCTTACCGGCGCCGTTGGGGCCTAGAAGCCCGGTGACGCCGGGCCCGAAGCCGATACTCACTTCACTGACGGCGACTTTGGCACCGAACCACTTGGAGACTTCGTGGGCCACCACCGTTTCGGTCATGCCAGTCTCCGGTAGACCCGGCGCACGAACCACACCGCCGCAGTCGCCACAACGATGATCACCGCCGCGGATACCCACACCTCGAATCCAGCGGCTTCAGAGGCGTACTCCACCGTGTCCCCGAAGAAGTAGTCGCGGATAATACGGGGATGCTGGCCCAGGTCGAGGAGGGAGAACCACCGTGCCCCGGTGAAGGGCGCCTCGGAGATCCGTCCGGCGATGCCCCGGCCGACGGTGAGGATCCCTAGGAAGGCGGCCGCCGCCAGGCCGGTGCGGTTGATCACCGTCGCCAGGGCGAACACCAGGGAGCCGTGGATGACGACGAACGCCAGGGCGGTGAGGGGGACCTTCCACAGGACATCGAGGTTGGCTCCCAGATAGGGAAGGAAGCCGTCGGCGGAGATCAAAGAGAGGCCTAGATGGAGCACCGTCTGTGGTATCAGGTAGATGGCTCCCACCACGGTGGCGAAGGCGGCCGCTTTGGCCGTTAGGTAGCCGTCGACGGTCAGGGGACGGGAAAAGTAGATGGAGAGGGCGCCGCTGGTGCGGTCTGGGACTAGGAGCAGCGGTCCGGTGAAGGCTATGAACAGAAGGGAGATGGCCGAGTAGAAGTCGAACAACCCTCCGTAGGAGGGAATGCCCTGACGGAAGCTCTCGTCGATGCTTCCGACCGCCCAGTGGAGACCCACGAAGATTGCCGCGGCGACGAGGGCGATGGAGAGCAGAGTCCAAGGAAAGATTTTCATCCGCGCTTTTCGTCCCAGACCCAGGGGACGGCGCAGGCCCTCCTTGTACACCGCCCTTCGGGCCCCGGCGGTCCCCGTGAGGGGCCCGTCGTAGGGGCGGTAGCCGCGGTCGTAGATCACCTGGTCGGTCATGGTCTCCCACCGGTGAAGAGGTCCTCGAGGGAGGCGGAGCCTCGCTCCATTCGCAGCACCCCAGCCCCCGTCGCCGCCGCCGCTTCCACGATCGCCTGCTCGAGTCCTTCCTCGCCTGGGCCCACCACCAGGCGGGGCCCGTCGACGTTGACCTCGACTCCCCGTCCCCGTAACACCTCCGCCACCTTTGCTGCGTGGTCAACAAGCTCGACGAGAACGGTGCCGGTGGTCTCGAACCCGGTGAGGGGTCCAGCACGCAGCAGGCTTCCGGCGTCGAGCATCACCACCCGATCGCAGGTCTGTTCGATATCGGAGAGGATGTGGGAGCTGACGATGACACTCATGTCGAAGGAGGAGAGCCGCCGGATGAGGGTCAGCATCCGGGTGCGGCCATCGGGGTCGAGTCCCGAGGCCGGCTCATCGAGCAGCAGCAGGTCGGGATCGTGGACGATGGCCTGGGCCAGCTTCACCCGCTGACGCATTCCGGTGGAGAAGTCCCCGAGGTAGCGGAAGCGCTCCTCCGCCAGACCCACCAGGTATAGGACCTCCGAGGCGCGGCGGCGGGCTTCCCGGGGCGGGATCCCGGCGAGGTGGGCGGCGTAGGAGACGAAGTCGGCGGCGGTCTGGTCCTTGGGTAGACATTCGCTCTCGGGCATGTAGCCGATGTGAGCCCTGACCGCCAGGGGATCTTGTTGAGGATCGTGTCCCAGGACCCGAACCGTTCCTCGCGCGGGGTGGAGGAGTCCGAGCATGAGCCGTAACAGGGTGGTCTTGCCGGCTCCGTTGGCGCCTACCAGGCCGGTCACCCCGGCCGGGATGGTTACGGTCAAATCGTCCAGGGCCACTACCTCGCCGTAGCGGTGGGTCAGCCCTTCGACCTCGATGATGCTGGAGGGTCCCACGGCCGGTCAGTGTGGCAGGCGCGCGGGGTTTTCTGAGCCAGGACCTGGTGGAAGGTGAGGCCCTGAGGTCGCTCGAGTTGGTCCATGGTGCACTGGCGGGGGTCCTTGTCGGGCCGCCAGCGGTGGAACCGGGTGGCGTGGCGGAACCTGTCCCCTTCGAGCTGGTCGTAACTTATCTCCACCACAACCCCGGGACGGACCGGCACCCAGGCGTCTTCCTTGCCCGTCGACCAGCGGCTGGGTCCGCCCGGGGCTCGGGCTTTTGCAGCGAAGCTCTTGTCAGCCTTGAGTTCGAGAAAGCGCTTGAACAGCTCGGTGCGGTCGGCATCGGGAAACCCGGAACAGTGTCCGATGAAGTGCAGTT
>JBHHWH010000050.1:0-19136 GCA_046756405.1 Acidimicrobiia bacterium
CAGCCGCTCCTTTCCGCGGCGGAACGCCTTGAGGGGGACCACGGCGATGGGCACTTCTCCGAATCGGAGCATCACGTCGGCGGTGTCGAGTCCCTCGAACCCGGCCTGGGCGGCCCGGACGTAGGCGCTGAGGAGCTCCGGCCCCCGGAACACCTGAGGGGTCTGGGCCCGGCCGGTGTCGTGCAGAGGACGCAGGGTGTGACGGTCAATCAGGATCTGCTCTGTCTTGACCACCGGCACCGCTCCGCCCACCTGCGCTGCCTTTCGGTACAGGGCCTCGACCAGGTCCTGGCTGACGAGAGGGCGGGCGGCGTCGTGGATGGCGATCAAGTCGACCTCACCGCTCAGTCCGGCCAGTCCGGCCATCTCGCTCGCGGTGCGGGTGGCCCCGCCGGGAACGATGATCACGCCGAGGTTCAGTTGCTCGAGGAGGGCTTGCTGGTCGGGCCGGCAGACCAACACGATGACCTCGGCGGTGGAGGCCACCGCGGCCAGGGTGTGGGCCACCAGGGGGCGGCCTGCCACGTCGGACATGAGCTTGTCCCCGCCGAAACGGGTGCTGGAGCCTCCACCGACCACGATCATCGCCCTTTTGGCCACGACAGCGAGGGTACCTTGGGGACATGGTGTCCCTCGTGGAGCTGAAACAGGCCCTGGAGTCGGATCGGGATTGGGTGGTGGTGGCCGCCGACGGCGAGTTGGTGGAAGTCGACGTCCCCCGGGATGTGGGTCCAGCCGCCGTACTCGTGTCCGAGATCACCGACGCCCTGAAGACCGTCTCCGACGAAGGCCTGGTGGTGGACGCCCCCCGACGCGAGGAGGTCTGGCAAGTGGAGGCATTCGTCCTCAACCGGGTCGTCATCGAAGCGCTGGACCCCGACGTGGACAACCTCGCCATACCCCAGGGGCTCCTCACCGCGGTCGAGGAGCTGGGTTTCGGCTGGCAGGTGAAGCCTGTGAACCCCGCTTAACCTGCCGGTAATGGAAAACGACGAGCTCAAAGCCCTTCGCTCCGAGGTGGCCCGCATCGACGAGGCCATCGTCGAGCTGATGGCCCGTCGCCTGAAAGCCGCCCTGCGGATGGGACGGGCGAAACTCCGGGCCGGGATCCCGCTGCGGGACTTCGCCCAGGAGAAGGAGGTCCTGGAACGGGCCCGGCGGATCGCCGCCTCCGAAGGCGTGCCCGAAGAGCTGGCGGAAAAGGTGATGCTGGAGCTGATCCGCTCCTCCCTCACCGTCCAGGAGAAGGGCCAGGTCGAGGAGACCGCCGCCGGATCGGGTCGGTCTGCCTTGGTCGTGGGCGGCGCGGGGAAGATGGGAGGGTGGTTCGTTGAGTTCCTTGGCTCCCAGGGCTTTTCGGTCACGGTGGCCGACCCGGCGGCTGAACCACCCGGGGTGCCCGAGTGGCATCAGGCCGCGGGTCCCTTCGACCTCCACGTGCTGGCTACGCCTATTGCCGTGACCCGCTCGGTGCTTGGGGAGATGGCGGAGGCGCCGCCCACCGGCCTGATCTTCGACATCGGCTCGCTGAAGACTCCCCTCAGGTCAGGTCTCGAAGCCCTCGCAGCAGCGGGCGCCAAGGTCGCCTCGGTGCATCCCATGTTTGGGCCTGACACTCGACTCCTCTCCGGGCGGCATGTGGTGGTGGTCGACGTTGGAGTGCCCGAAGCGGCGGCCCAAGCCCGAGACCTCTTCGCCTCCACAATGGCCACCATCGTGGAGATGGATCTCGATTCCCACGACCGTCTCATTGCCTACGTCCTTGGCCTCTCCCACGCCCTGAACGTCGCCTTTTTCACCGCCCTCGCCGAGAGCGGCGAGACCGCCGGTCGGTTGGCGCACTTGAGTTCCACCACCTTCGACAACCAGCTCAAAGTGGCGTCGCAGGTAGCCGGAGATAACCCCCATCTCTATTTCGAGATCCAGCACCTGAACGATTACGGACAGGAGTCCCTAGCGGCCCTGGCCGCCGCGGTGGAGAGGCTCCGGATCCTGGTCGGGGACGGAGATGAGGAAGGCTTCGTGGCGCTTATGGAACGAGGAGCCGCCTACCTGGCGTCCACCCACGCCGGGAGGGACGGGGTCAGCTAGCGCCCTTCCGGCCCTTCAAGGCCCAGTACGCCAGGACCGCCGCTACCCCGGTGGCCACCGCGGCACCCGGCACCGCCGCCGCTCCCAGGCGGTCCTTGAGCGTGACCGCCGACTCGAAATAGCGGATCTCCCAGCCCCGTTCTGTGGCTATCGCCTCGAGCTCGGCGTCGGGGTTGACCACCACCGGGTGGCCGACGACCTCCAGCATGGGCAGGTCGGTCGCCGAGTCCGAGTAGGCGTAGCTCTCGGCGAGGTCGATGCCCTCGGCCGCCGCTAGCTCGCGGATGGCCTCGGCCTTCCCCGGCCCGTACACGTATTGTTCGATCTTGCCTGTATACCGGCCCTCCTCGTCCACCTCCGAACGGGTGGCGATCACGTCGCTGATCCCCAGATAGCGGCAGAGGGGTCTGACGATCTCCTCGGGACTGGCTGAGACGACCACCACCCGCCTGCCGGCACGGCGGTGCTCGTCGATGATGGCCATGGCCTCGGCGTAGACGAGGGGTGCCACCACTTCGTCGACCGTCTCCTCCACCAGGGCCACGACCTCTCTCCGGTCCCATCCCTTGGTCAGCGCGGCGAGCTCTTCTTTGACCCGTTCGAGTTGGTCATGGTCGGCGCCGAAGGCTCGGTAGTAGGCCTGGGCGATCCCAGCCTTGGCCAGCATCGAACCTCCCAGGAGGCCGGCCTTGAACATTGGTCGGGTGAACGCCAACGTCGACGACTTGGCGATGATGGTCTTGTCCAGGTCGAAGAAGGCGGCTGCTGTCACCCTCCTCAAGTTACCCGGCGGCGAGGGTCTTGTATCGCTGCACCGCCTCCCATAGGTTCGAGGTCATGTCGGGGAAGGGGAGACATCGAGTCCTCGCGGTTGCATCGCCCGACCCGGTGCTGGCCGTGGTGTCGTCGGTCGGCCTGGCGGCCTCGGCGGGGGACTGCCCTGGTTGTGGATCTGGAGGCCGCTCCTGGCGGTCCGGTACGCAGCCTCGCCGACATCGCCGCGGAGGGACCTCGCCGTGGGGAGCTGAGCCCGGGCCGTCCCGGCGTCGCTCTCATCGGTGGTGGAGCGATCGACGTTGAGGCTGCGGTGGGTGTCGTGGACGGACTCGCTGCGCACTGGCCCGCGATAGTGGTGCGGGTAGGGGCCAGCCCGTGGCCGGGTCCCACCGTTCCCGTGGTTCCGCTCTACCCGGGATGGCTGGCACCTACCGGCCCCGAGGTCGCGGTGTGGCAGCCCCTCGAGGTCGGGGTCCGGCCGCCGGGTGCGGGTCCGATGCTGCCGCTATTGGGGGGCCGGCTGGTCAGGGCTCTTCTCCAGCGTCGGCTGCCACGGCGAAGCCGGTGGGTGCGGGCCTGGGGCCCGGTGTGGGGGATGCCGTGGGCGTGATCGACCGGGTCAGCCGGGCCATCGCCCTCGGTTCGGTGTCGCTCACACCCGACGGAGTCCAAGGCGAGGCCCGCCGGCTCCTGGAGGCGGAATCACCCTGGCGTGTGGAAGACAACCTGGCTGGTGTCCTCGGTCACATTGTCGGCCTGGGTCCAGCCCAGAGACTGATCGACGAACCCGACGTGACCGACGTGCTGGTCAACGGTCCAGACCAGGTGTGGGTCGATCGAGGCGCCGGCTTGGAGAGGGTCGACGTCCGGTTCGGCTCCGACGAGGAGCTGGTGGCCGCCGTGGAGAGGGTGATCGCTCCGCTGGGGCTGCGCATCGACAGGTCCTCACCGATGGTGGAGGCTCGCCTTCCCGACGGCAGCCGCCTCCACGCCGTGCTGCCACCCGCGGCCGTAGACCACCCCCTGGTGGCGGTGCGTCGCTTCACCCAGGCGGTGGGCTCCTTGGAAGACCTGGCTGGTTCCGGATGGGCGGATCCGGTCCACATCGAACGGCTCCGCCGGGCGGTGAAGGACCGTGAGACGATCGTGATCTCGGGAGGGACAGGAAGCGGCAAGACCACCCTCCTCAACCTGCTCGGTGGTCTGATCCCCCCAGGGGAGAGGGTGGTGACCATCGAGGATGCCGCCGAGCTGGCCCTCCCTGGCCACGTGGTGCGTCTCGAAGCTCGACCGCCCAACGCCGAGGGCGCCGGAGAGATAACCATGAGGTCGCTGCTCCGGTCGGCCCTCCGGCTTCGGCCCGACCGGATCATCCTCGGTGAGGTGCGGGGCCCCGAAGCCCTGGACTTGATCAGCGCCATGAACACCGGTCACCGAGGTTCGATGACCACCGTGCACGCCAACTCTCCCCGGGAGGCGATGTGGAGGCTGGAGACCCTGGCCCTGTCGGCGGGTGACACCTCGGAGCTCACGGTGCGCCGTCAACTCTGGGAGGCGGTGGACCTGGTGGTTCAGGTGGAGCGGCACGGTCGGCGGCGGAGGCTCGTCTCCCTCGAAGAGGCCGGTGAGATCGCCGAGGAGCTTCGGTGATCGTCTGGGTCGGATTGGGCTGGGCGCTTCTCGCCGGTGCCGACCCCCGGCGGGTGGCTCTGGTCGGCTTGATCCTGGCTTTTCCTTGGCTCGTGGTGCCCCTCGTCGCCTGGGCTCACCTGAAGCCGGCCTCCCGCCGCTCGAACGCAGTGGCCTTCTGTGAGGCGATGTCTTCGGAGCTGCGCTCAGGGGCCACCCTGGTCGATGCCCTCAGGGCTGCTGGGAAAGCTTCCGGCCTGGAAGCTTTGACCGAGTCCTTCGACTCGGCGACTGCCACCGAGATGGGCCGGATCGTGGCCGGAGAATTCGAGGACGTCGGCCGGGAGATCGCCGCCGCGGTGGAGGCTGTTACCCGCTCTGGTGCGCCGTCGGCGGAGCTGTTCGACGAGATCGGTTCCCTGGCCCTTGCTCAGTCCGAGATCACCCGCGAAGTCCGGATCGCCTCCGCTCCGGCGCGGGCGACTGTGATCATCTTCGTCGCCGCACCCTTTCTCTATCTGGGACAGCGGATGTCTTCGGGAGGCCTCGCCGATTTGATGGCTACACCTGCCCAGCGAGGGGTGGCCCTGGTCGGCATGGTGCTGCTGGCCGCCGGTGTGATCTCCGTCCTCGTGTTGGTGAGGAGGGTGCGGTGAGCTCGCTGGTGGGTGCCGCGGTGGGCCTAGCCCTTGCCGGTCCCCTCGGAGCTGCCCTCGGAGGAGCGGCCCCATGGCTTGCCGTCTGGTTTCATCGGAGGCGAAACCGCAGCGACGAAACCCGGCTGGTCCTGCTGATCCTCCTGGTAGAGGTCCGATCCGGGGCTTCTGTGCTTGCTGCCCTGCAGCGCGCCTCAACGGCGCTCCCGACCCATGAGGATCTGCGTCGGGTTGCCCGGATGGCCACCGTCTTCGGCCTCGTCGCCGCCCTCGATTCGGCCGGAGACCTCCGCAGCGTGGTGGCCCAGATGGCCCGGGCGCAAAGGTCGGGAGCTCCCCTGGCTGCCACCCTGCGACGCCTCCTTGAACACGACCTGGCCGAGGACCGCGCCCGACGTCTCGCCAGGGCCCGTTCCCTTCCCGTACGGCTGATGGTCCCGGTGGCCCTGCTGATGCTGCCCGGCCTGGTGCTCCTCCTCTACGCCCCTGGCCTGCTGTCGGTCCTGGGTGACCTCACGGGTGGGCTTCCTTGATCTCCGCACTTCTCCCCGCACCGGTCGGTCACCGGAACGAGAAAGGAGCGTTCATGACGCGCATTACAAGTTGGCTGCTGGCCCGTGGGTTCGGAGAGCGGGGCCAGGCCACGGTGGAGTACTTCCTGGTCATCCTGGCCGCCACCGCCCTGGCCATACTCGCTCTGAAGTGGCTCCAGGGAGGCAGTGGCGGCGGCCTCCTCGGAAACCTCTTCTCCAGGGTGATTCGGTGGGTGACTGGGAAATTCTGAAGCAAGCTCGGGGGAGCGCCACCGTGGAGTTCTTTGTCACCATCCCCCTGGTCATCCTGGTCCTGGTCGCCGGGTTGCAGGTGGTGGCCGTGGCCCGGGCTCGGGTGGAGCTCCAGGGTGCGGTCCGCGAGGGGGCGCGGGTGGCTGCCACCAGCCCCGACCCCTCCCGGGCGGTGGCAGCGGTCCGGGACGCCCTCCCCGACGAGCTGCGGGACCGAGCCCGGATATCAGTATCCCGCCCTTCGGTGGTGGGAAGGCCGGCACGGGTTACCGCCCGGTTGAGGCTGGCGCTCCCCCTGCCGTTCCTCAGCAGATTCGAAGTGGACCTCAGCGCCGCCGCCTCGATGCTGGTGGAACGGTGAAGAGCGAGGGAGGCTCTCTGACTCCGCTGATCGCAGCGGTGGTAGCCCTGGTGGCCCTGGCGGCGGTGGCTACGGCCAGCCTCGCCGTCGTCTATACGGCTCGGGTCAAGGCGGTGACTGCCGCCGACGCCTCGGCCCTGGCCGCGGCCGCGGGCACCTATCCGGCCACCGGTGTGGGACTTCCCGCCGTGGCGGCCAGGAGGGCGGCGGAGGCCAACGGGGCCGAACTCGTGAGCTGCCGTTGTTCCCTCGACTCCTCGCTGCATCCCCGGGAGGTCACGGTGGTCGCCGCCGTATCCGCGGATCTGCCCGTTTTGGGGAGGCTGCGGATACGGGCGGCGTCCCGGGCCGAGTTCGAGCCGCTGGTCTGGCTTTCCCGCTGAGGTTCGCGGAGTGATAATCGTCCCATGGACAGCCGCGCCGAAGTGATCCGCATGCTCTCCGAGCTGGCGCGCCTGACCGCCTTGGACGAGGGGTCGCCGCAGGCCTTCCGGGTGCGGGCCTACGAGAGGGCGATCGCCGGGATCGAGTCTTACCCGGGAGACATCTCGGAGCTGTCGAAGAAGGAGTTGGTGGAGATCCCCGGTGTCGGAGAGTCCATCGCGGAGAAGATCCTCGAGTTCGAGCGTACCGGGACGGTCAGAAGGCTCGAGGAGCTACGCAAGAAGTATCCCCCGGCCTTCGTGGAGCTGACCCGTATCCCCGGTCTGGGACCCAAGACCCTCAAGCGCATGCGCGCCGAGCTGGGGGTAGAGGACCTGGAGAGCCTTCAGAAGGCTCTCGACGCCCACCGGTTACAGGAGCTTCCCGGCCTGGGGGCGAAGTCGGAGGAAAGGATGCGGCGCGCCATTGAACGGCTCGGACTTCACGGCAAAGACCGGCGCACTCCCCTCGCCGACGCCCTGCCCCTCGCCCAGATGCTCGCCGAGCGCCTCGCCGCGCTGAAGGGGGTAGATGCGGTGGTCCCGTGTGGGTCGATTCGCCGCTTCGTCGAGACCGTCGGGGACATCGACATAGTGGTCTCCTCCACCGACGCCGATGCGGTCCGACAGGCGGTCCTCGGCTTTCCGGAACTGACCGAGGTGGTGGGCTCCGGCGAGACCAAGACGTCGTTCCTCACCCGGGAGGGGATGCAGGTCGACGTCCGCACGGTGCAACCCCACCAGCTCGGCTCGGCCCTGCTCTATTTCACCGGATCCAAGGTTCACAACATTCGACTCCGTCAGCTCGCCATCGACCGGGGCTGGCTGCTCAGCGAATACGGGTTGTTCCATGGGGAGGAGGTGATCGCCTCCAAGACCGAGAAGGAGATCTACCAAGCCCTGGATCTCGAGTTCATTGCCCCTCCGCTCCGAGAGGGGAGCGGCGAGATCGAGGCGGCTGCCGAAGGCCGCCTGCCTCGACTCATCGAGAGGCGTCACATCCTCGGAGACCTCCACTATCACTCCACCCGCTCCGGGGACGGCCGGTCTTCCCCGGAGAAGATGGTGGAGGCCGCTATCGCCGCCGGCTACGAATATGTCGCCTTCACCGAGCATGGGGAGAACCTGGCCATCAATGGGTCCACCCGCGAGGAAATGCTGGCCCATCGTCGCCGCCTCCGTCGCCTCGACGACAGGTACCCGGAGCTGAAGATCCTTTTCGGCTGTGAACTCAACATCGGGCCGGAAGGGGAGCTGGACTACGACGGTGAGTTCCGGCTGGAATTCGACTATTGCGTCGCCTCCATCCACAGCCACTTCGACCTTCCTGCCGAGAGGCAGACGGTGCGTATCCTTCGGGCGCTCGAGGATCCGGCCGTCAACGCCATCGGTCACCTCTCCGGTCGTTACATCGGCCGGCGGCCGGGGGCGGAACTGGACATCGACGCCGTCATCGAAGGGTTGGTAGCGACCGGTGTGGCCCTGGAGATCAACGGGGCGCTGCAACGGCTCGACGCTACAGCGGAGGTGGCACGCCAGGCGATAGCGGCGGGCGTGGACGTGGTGATCGACACCGACGCCCACCATGTCTCCGAGCTGGTGCGCATGGATTATGGGGTCACCTACGCCCAGCGGGGCTGGGTGCCGGTGGAGCGGGTGCTCAACGCCAGAGGTGTAGACGCGGTGTTGGAGAAGGTGGCATCGCGGCGTCCCTGAGGGCCTTCGGAGAATCCGATCCTTGTAATTCACGTTCGGATTCGTGATGCTGTTCTCCTACCGGCGATCCAAAGGAGGCCCTAGAGGTGGCATCCACCTTCGTCATCGACACCTGCGTACTCCTGGCCGACCCCCACTCGATCCTCCGCTTCGACGAGCACCATGTGGTGATTCCTCTCGTCGTCGTCGAGGAACTTGACCGTCAGAAGACACGCTTCGACGAGGTGGGGGCCAACGCCCGAGCGGCGATCCGGCTGCTGGAAGAGCTGGGCGCTTCCCGGCCTGGAGGTCTGCGGGAGCCGGTCCGGCTGCCCGGAGGCGGCACCCTCAGGATCGAGCTGAACCGAATCTTCTCCGAGCGGCTCCCCGCAATCCTGGACCCCGAGACCACCGACCATCGCATCCTCGCTACTTGTCTCAACCTTTCGCAGGGGGAGCCGGCGACCCTGGTGACCAAAGACGCCGCCCTTCGCATCAAAGGCGCCCAACTCGGGGTTCCGGTCCAGGACTACCGGGGGGACACTGTTCCCGTGGAGCATCTCCACTCGGGTTTGAGTGAGGTGGCCACCGACGGGGAGACTATCGACCGTCTCTTCGACGAAGGGAAGCTCGAACTGGACGGAGTGGAGGCCCTGGTCAACGAGTTCCTGGTGCTTCGAAGCGGCACCTCCCGGTCGGCGCTGGCCAGGGTGGTCCAGGCAGCCCCGGTCGTGGTGGTGGAGCGGGTGCCCTCCCATGTGCGGGCCTTTGGAGTTGATCCCAAGAACGTCCACCAGACGGTGGCCCTCCACCAGCTCCTCGATCCGGCGATCGCCGCGGTCTCCCTCATGGGGATGGCCGGCACCGGCAAGACCTTTCTCGCCCTCGCCGCGGCGCTGGAACAGGTCCTGGAGCAGGGTCGCTACCGGCGCGTCTCCGTGTACCGACCTCTGGTCGCTGTCGGGCGCCAGGAGGTGGGCTACCTCCCCGGGGATCTCAACGAGAAGCTGGCTCCGTGGATGGCGGCGGTCCACGACAACCTCTACGCCCTCTTCGCCGACGGCGGGATAACCCCCCGGGAGGCCATCGACGAACTCGTGGAACGGGGGGAGCTGGAGATGGCGGCCATCACCTACCTGCGGGGGCGGTCGATCACCGGCGAGTTCGTGATCATCGACGAGGCCCAGAACCTGGAGCTGTCCACCCTGAAGGTGATCCTGACCCGCATGTCCCGGGACTCCAAGGTGGTGTTCTGCGGTGACCTCTCCCAGGTGGACAACCCCTACATCTCCCCCTTCGGGGGCATGGCCGCCCTCATCGAGAAGTTCAAGGGCTCCCCGCTTTTCGCCCACGTCACCCTGGAGAGGTCGGTCCGCTCACCCCTGGCGGAGATGGCAGCCACCGTGCTCTGAGCCGAGCGTTCTCTTTGCGCAAAGGTCCATATCCGGACCCTGGTGCATTAGGAACCGGATTGGAGGCGGGCCCGGCGGGCGGCGAGGAGTTCGAGGGCGCGGTCGAGGGTGAGGGTTTCGGGGGAGTCGGCCTTGCGGAGGGAGGCGTTGACCTCCCCGTCGGTGACGTAGGGCCCGTACCGCCCCGAGCGGAGGACGATCTTCTTGCCCGATCCGGGATCCTCTCCCAGTTCCTTGAGCACGCTGTTGCCGCGCTGACCGCGACGCCTCGGCGGCTGGGAGAGCACGTCCAGGGCCTCTTCGACGGTGATGGTGAAGAGCTGGTCCTCCGATTCCAGGCTGCGACGGTCGGAGCCACGTTGGATGAAGGGGCCGTAGCGGCCGTTGAGGGCCAGGATCTCGTTTCCCTCCGGGTCATGGCCCACCAGCCGGGGAAGGGACAACACCCTGAGGGCGTCGTCCAGGGTGACGCTGTCGGGGTCCATCGCCTTGAGCAGCGACGCCCGTTTCGGCTTGGTTTTAGAGCCCTCCTCCTGTTCGCCCAACTGGACGTAAGGCCCGTACCGGCCGGTGCGCAGATAGACGGTGAGCCCGGTGTCGGGGTCGGTGCCCAGGATCTTGTCCCCGGCGTTCTGGTCCTGGAGTAGTTCGAGGGCCTTCTCGGCGGTCAGCTCGTCGGGCGCCAGGTCGTCGGGGACCGAAGCCCGTTCGTCTCCCCGCTCGACATAGGGGCCGTAGCGGCCGATACGGACGACTACGGGAACGCCCTCTGGGTCCTCGCCTATGGGGATAGATCCCACCGCCCGGGGGTCGATCTCGTCCAGTCGATGTTCCACCTTGTTGTGGAGCCCGTCGTCACCGAAGTAGAAGGAGGCCAGCCAGGGGACGGACTGGGCAGCACCCTCGGCGATCCGGTCCAGGTCGGCTTCCATTCCGGCGGTGAACTCGTAGTCCACCAGCTCGGGGAAGTGCTCTTCGAGGAGCTTGACCACGGCGAACGCAGTCCAGGTGGGCACCAGGGCCGAGCCCTTCTTCCATACGTACCCCCGGTCCTGGATCGTGGACATGATCGAGGCGTAGGTGGAGGGCCGTCCCACACCCAGCTCTTCGAGCTTGCGCACCAGGGAGGCCTCGGTGTAGCGGGGAGGGGGCTTGGTCTCGTGTCCCACGGGCTCCAAGGAGACCACCGTCAGCGCCTGGCCCTCCTTCAGGGGAGGAAGGATCTTCTCCCGGTCGTCCAGCTCCGCCTCGGGGTCGTCGGAGCCTTCCACGTAGGCACGGAGGAATCCGGGGAAGGTGATGGTCCGGCCCGACGCGGAGAAGACCACCTCTCGGCCGTCTTCGCTGTTCGCTTCCAGGCGCACCGAGACGGTGACCCCGGTGGCGTCCTTCATCTGGGAGGCCATGGTCCGCTGCCAGATCAGCTTGTACAGGGCGGCTTCGTCCCGTCCCAGCTCGGCCTGGACTTGCCGGGGGGTTTTCCAGGTGTCCCCTGCGGGACGGATCGCCTCGTGGGCCTCCTGGGCGCCCTTCACCTGGCCCCGGTAGCTGCGCGGCTTGGCGGGTAGGTACTCCTTCCCGTAGAGCCTGGCGATCTGGGATCGAGCCTCGGTCACCGCCGAGCCGGCGAGGCTGGTGGAGTCGGTTCGCATGTAGGTGATGTATCCCTGCTCGTAGAGACGCTGGGCCACCGACATGGTGCGGGCGGAGGAGAAGCGAAGCTTCCGCCCTGCCTCCTGCTGCAGGGTGGAGGTGCGAAAGGGCGCGTAGGGGCTGCGCTTGTAGGGCTTGGACTCGACAGACCTCACCCGGAACGCTGCTTGATCCAGGGCTGCGGCCAGTCCGGCGGCGGAGTCGGCATCTAAGACGAGGAGGCCGTTTTTCAGTTGGCCGCGACTGTCGAAGTCTCTGCCTGTGGCCACCCGTTGGTCATCGACGGAGATGAGGGTGGCGTCGAAGCTCTGCCCCGAGTCGGGGGCGAACACTCCTTCGAGGCTCCAGTAGGAGGCGGGGCGGAAGGCCATCCGCTCCCTCTCCCGCTCCACGATGATGCGAACGGCCACGCTCTGGACCCGGCCCGCCGACAGTTTGGGCTGAATTTTCTTCCACAACACCGGAGAGACCTCGTATCCGTAGAGGCGGTCAAGGATGCGGCGGGCCTCCTGGGCCTCCACCAGGCGCTCGTCCAACTCCCGGGGATTGTCGAAGGCTTCCTCTATGGCGGGCTTGGTGATCTCATGAAAGACCATGCGACGCACCGGGATCTTCGGTTTCAACACCTTCACCAGGTGCCAGGCGATCGACTCCCCTTCCCGGTCCTCGTCGGTGGCGAGGTAGAGCTGGTCAACGTCGGCGAGGAGCTTCTTCAGTTTATGGACCTGCTTTTTCTTCTCCTTGGGGACGATATAGAGGGGCTCGAAGTCCTTTTCCACGTTGACGCCGAGCCGTGCCCAGTCCTCGCCCTTGACCTTCGTCGGGACCTCCGCGGCCGAGCGGGGAAGGTCGCGGATGTGTCCCATGGAGGATTCCACGGTGGTGTCGGGGCCAAGGAACTTGGCGATGGTTCGAGCCTTAGTGGGCGACTCGACGATTACGAGATTCTTGGGCATCGCCGGGCAGTTGACACCATCTTGAGGTCCTATGTCAATCCGGTTGGTGTGTCGGTGGGGGGAATTACCGTGGGTCAGGTGGAGATCTCAAGCCCTAGAACGAGGGGTAGATACATAGCCCTGGAGGGCGGCGACGGGAGCGGGAAGAGCACCGTGGTCGCTGCCCTCGCGGCGCGGCTTCGGGCCCGAGGGGTCGAGGTGGTCACGGTCCGGGAGCCCGGCGGTACCCCCCTGGGCGAGGCCATAAGGGGTTTGCTCCTCGACTCGGAGCGGCTCGATCCGTGGGCCGAGGTGTTCCTCTTCGCTGCCCAGCGCGCAGAACTGGCCAGGGAGGTCGTGTCGCCGGCTTTGGCTGCGGGCAAGTGGGTGATCAGCGACCGCAGCTACTACTCCTCGATCGCCTATCAGGGCCGCGCCCGCGGTCTCGGGGAGGAGGCGGTGAGGGAGATCAACGAACTGGGGCTCGATGGGGTGGTCCCCGACCGGGTGTTCATCCTGGATCTGGAGCCGGCCTCCGCCCTGGGGCGTCAGGAGCGGCCCGACCGTATCGGCGGCCAGGGGGTGGAGTTCCAGGAGCAGGTCAGGCTGGCCTATCACGGCCTGGCCAACGCCGATCCGGAGCGAGTGGCCCTTCTCGACGCCACCCGGCCCGTGGACGATCTGGTCGACGAGATCGTGGAGGCCCTCGAGTGACCGACCTGTTCCGGGATGTGATCGGCCACCAACGGGTGCTGGAACTGCTCGAGAGCGAGCTTGCCTCGCCTACCCAGGCCTACCTGTTCACCGGTCCCCAGTCGGTGGGGAAGGCCACCGTCGCCCTGCGCTTCGCCGCCGCTCTGTTGTGTCCTACGGCCGGCCGCCACGACGGGGAGTGCCGTTCCTGTCGGCTCGCTCTCGCCGGCACCCACCCCGATCTGCGGAGGGTGGAGCCCGAAGGCGCGGCTTCCCTCGGAGTGGACCAGGTGAGGGAGGTGGTGAGCCGGGCGGCGCTCACCCCAGTGGAGTCGGAGCGCACCGTTTTCCTCTTCCCCGAGGCGGGGGCGATGACCGACTCCGCGGCCAACTCTCTGCTCAAGACCCTCGAAGAGCCCTCAGCCTCGGTGGCTTTCCTATTGGTAAGCGAGTCCGAGGACGACCTGCCTCCGACGGTCGCATCACGCTGTCGCACCATCCACATGGGCCGGGTGGGGAGCGGCGAGATCGTCGCCGGCCTCACCGGTCGGGGAGTTGAGGCTGCGCGGGCAGAAGGTGTGGCCGCGGTTGCCGGGGGAAGGCCCGGTCTCGCCATGGCCCTGATGAGCCAGCCCGAGGTAGCCCGCTTCCGGGACCTGTGGCTATCAATCCCCTCCCAGGTGACACCCCATCCCGGGGATGGCCAGCGCCTTGCCTCTCAGGTCCTCGCGGAGATGGCTCCGCTGGTCGCCGATGCCCTGCCCGACGGCTTGACCAAGGAGCGGGCCCAGCGGGCTCGGCGTCGGGCGGAGATGTCGCTGCTGATCGGTGGCCTGGAGATTCTGGCGTCCTGGTATGCCGACGCTGCCTCCCTCCAGATGGGGGGTCCGATCCGCAACCGCGATGTCGAACTCGCCGCCCTCACCGAGGTCTCTCCCCGCAAGGCGGTATCCGCCGCCGAGCAGATCCTCGACGCCGTGGTCGACATCCAGCTCAACCTGCGCCGGGAGCTGGTGCTGGCCAACCTGTTCGCTGCTTTGGGGGAGAGCGACACTTGACCAGGCGTCTGGTCCAGCCTCGGGCCCGGCCCTACCATTCCCGGTGCGCCGGAGTAGCTCAGGTGGTCAGAGCGACGCTCTCGTAAAGCGTAGGTCAGGGGTTCGAATCCCCTCTCCGGCTCTACCTAAGGGGGGCCTCCCGCTACCGTTCCGCCCCCATGGCAGACCAGGCGAACTTCGAGCGCGACGCCCTTCAATACACCCGTCAGCTCTACTCCGCGGCCCTGCGGATGACGAGGAATCCGGCGGATGCAGAAGACCTGGTTCAGGAGACCCTCCTCAAGGCCTATCGGGCCTATCACACCTTCACCGAGGGCACCAACCTGAAGGCCTGGCTGTACCGGATCCTCACCAACACCTTCATCAACAAATACCGCAAGGACGCTCGTAGACCCAGTGAGGTGGACTTGGGTTCGGTGGAGGACCTCTACCTTTACCGTCGCATCGGCTCCGAAGCCTCCGCGGAGGCGGCCCGTAGCACTGAAGATCTGATCCTCGACGGTCTGGTCGAGTCGGACATCAAACAGGCCGTGGAAGACCTTCCGGAGAACTTTCGCATCCCGGTTCTCCTCGCCGACCTGGAGGGTTTCTCCTACAAGGAGATCGCCGAGATCCTCGACATCCCCATTGGGACGGTCATGTCTCGACTCCACCGGGGAAGAAAAGCCATGCAAAAGAGGTTGTGGGAATTTGCCAAGGAACGCGGACTCCTGCCGGAAAACGCTGAAAGACCATGAGCCACAACTGCGACGAGGCCCTGACCAATCTCTATCTCTACCTCGACGCCGAGATGGACAAGGTGTCGGCGGAGAGGATCCGCCATCATCTAGAGGCATGCCGAGGTTGTTCGGGAAGCTTCGACTTCGAGCGGCGTTTGAAGATGGTTGTTCGTACCCGCCTCCAGGAGGAAGTCCCGGAGCATCTCATCGAGCGGATCCGACAGGTCCTGGCCTCCGAGCCCGCCGGGGAGTCGTGAAGGTTTTCGTCTGACCGTGGCCCAGCGGTAGGCTGCCCGTCCATGAAGCGCCGCCTAGTTGTACTTTCGATTCTCGCCAGCCTTTTCGTCGTCGCTTTCGGCCTTACTGCCCTCGGCGCCGAGCACGAGGAGGCGAGTACCACGGATACCACGGTCTCTTCGGTCTCCTCGGGATCGAGCATGGAGCCTGCGGTGGTGGTGAAACCGGAGAACAAGCTCGAGCCCACCCCCGAGTGGACCTACCGATACCTGGTTCCCGCCTCCCTGGTCATCGCCGCGGTGGTCATTCTCCTGACCGCGGTTAGGTACTTCTCCGACGTCGTTCGCAAGCGGTACCGAATCGTCGAATAGTGACCGGCTCGGGGCGCCTCGCAGCGAAGATCGCCGGGACGTATCCGCTCGCCGAGACCTATCACCGCAAGGCTCTGGAGAGCGACATGATTCGATTCACCTCAGAGACGTCTGAGGTGGTACCCGAAGCGACGGGGCTCGAACTTTCTGGCATCCCCACCACCTTGGTCATCGACCGTCCGGAGTGGATCCGTAGAAACCTCGCCACCTTCGCCCATCTCACCGAGCCGGCCCGTCGCCAGCTCGAGGAGAGGATGGCCGAGGCCGGTCCGGCGGGACAGCGCGCCGCCGCCCTGGCCGGCCGTCTGGTGGA
The DNA here is from genome assembly GCA_046756405.1 of Acidimicrobiia bacterium. GTDB lineage: Bacteria > Actinomycetota > Acidimicrobiia > Spongiisociales > ZC4RG35 > JBHHWH01. Next base: position 15,808 of record JBHHWH010000050.1, read on the forward strand.
CGCGGAGACCACCGCCGTTCTCGGCTTGCTCTCCCGAAGAGTCCTCGGCCAGTACGAGCTGGTGCTCCCCACCGGGGACGCCGGCGACACGGTCTCCTACGTGGGTCCCAACATCCTCCAGTTGGAGCGGCAGCACCAGTTCCGGCCCTCGGAGTTCCGCTACTGGGTGGCCCTCCATGAGCTCACCCATCGGGCCCAGTTCCAGGGGGTGCCCTGGCTGCGGAGGTATTTCCTCGCTCTGGTGGAGAAGCTGGTGGCGCAGTCGCAACCTGAGCCGGGGCGCATCATTCGGGTCATGACCGAGCTGGGCCGGCGTCGAATGGCAGGGGAGCCGCTGATCGACGAGCGGGGCCTTTTCGGTCTGTTCGCTTCTCCGAAGCAGAGCGAGATGATGGATCGGGTCCAGGCGCTGATGGCGCTGCTCGAAGGTCATGGGCACGTGGTGATGGACAGGGTCGGTGCCCGGCGCCTGCGCTCCCAGGAGAGGATGAGCCGGCTCCTCAAGGCGCGCCGCCAGGACAAGCGAGCAGCGGCGTTCCTTCGTCTCACCGGTCTGGAGATGAAGATGCGTCAATATGAGCTCGGTGAGCGGTTCGTGCTGGCGGTGGAGCGGAAGGCCGGTTGGACGACGGTGAACCGGGCCTTCCAGGGCAAGGAATATCTGCCCACCCTCGAAGAGATCAAACACCCGTCCCGATGGCTGGCACGCGTCGCCTGAGGAGCCTCGTCGGCTCGGTGCTGGAGCGGACCGAGCTTCCCGACAGGCCCCTCGTGGTGGCCCTCTCCGGTGGCGCCGATTCCGCCGCCTTGGCCTTTGTCTGCCGGGAAGCGGGTCGGGAGCTACGCGCCTTGTACGTGGATCACGGCTTCACCCACTCCCCGATGATGGGTGAGGCGGCACGGCGCATCGCCGCCCAGCTCGAGGTCCAGCTCGAGGTAGTAGACGTCGACGTCCCCGAAGGCGCCTCCCCTGAGGGTCAGGCCCGGCGCGTCCGCTACCGGGCCTTTCTCGAGGCGACCGGCGGAGGGGAGGCGCTGCTCACTGCCCACACCCGAGACGACGATGCGGAAACGATCCTGATGAACATCGCCCGGGGCACCGGACCGCAGGGGCTCGCCGGCATTCCCCGCTTTCGGCCTCCGAACATCTACCGGCCGCTGCTGGAAGTGAGCCGGTCGGAGACTCGTGAGATCTCAGCCCTGGCCGGGCTGCCGTTCGCCGAGGACCCGATGAACAAGGATCCTGCGCTCACCCGGAACCTGGTCCGGCTGGAGCTGCTCCCGGCCCTCACCCGGCTCAACCCTCAGGTGGCGGAGGCGATCCACCGCATGGGGAAGACCCTCGCTCGCGACCTCGAGTGTCTAGAACGGCTGGCCGCTGCGACCCACGTCAGCGTGGGGGAGGGCTGGGCCTCTGTCCCCGTCGGAGCGCTGCTCGCCAAGCCGCGAGCGGTGGCCGACCGGGTTCTGCTCTCCGCTTTGACCGAGCTGACCGGCAGGGGCGAAGTCAACACCGAGAGATTGGAGAGAGTCTGGAGGGTGGTCGAGGGAGCCTCCCCCCGGGAGCAGGTGGGAGGCGGGGTGGTGTGTGAGCGGAAGGGGCCGATGGTGGTCTTCCGCAGGGGAGGGGCCGCTCCCGCCCGCGGCCCGGTGAGGCTCACCCCTGGTGTGCGGCAGGCCGCGGGAATGGAATTCTGGGTTGTTCGCGTGGACGCGCCCTGTCGGGTGGCTCCTTTGAGCAAGTGGGCGGCGGTGTTCCCTCCGGATGCGGCCCTGGAGGTGCGCGACGACGGGGTCGTGTGTGCCGGCGGGGAGCCGGCGTGGATCCCCGGAGTGAAGCGTCTCCCCGTCGCTTGGTACGAGCCCGGCTCAGTCGGCTACCTTTCCGTTCTCGCAAGAGAGGAAAGCGGATGAAGATAAGGCCCCTGATCACCGCCGAGGAGATCGACGCCAAGCTCGCCGAGATGGGCGCCCAGATCACTCGGGACTACGAAGGCAAGGAGCTGCTGTTGGTGGGCGTCCTCCGGGGAGCGTTCATGGTGATGGCGGACCTTGCCCGGTACATCGACCTGCCCTGCGAGTTCGATTTCATGGCCGTCTCCTCCTACGGGGCCTCTACGCAGACCTCCGGGGTGGTACGGATCCTGAAAGACCTCGACGAGGAGATCGAAGACCGGCATGTGCTCATCGTGGAGGACATCATCGACTCCGGGCTCACCCTGAACTACCTGATCAAGAGTTTGAAGGTGCGCAAGCCGGCGTCGCTGAAGATCGCTGCTCTGCTGCTCAAGGAAGGCATCCAGCGGGTGCCGATCGAAGTGAGCTACGTCGGGTTTCGCATCGGTCCCGAGTTCGTCGTGGGTTACGGCCTGGATTACGCCGGAAAGTACCGAAACCTGCCCTATGTGGGGGTGATGGGAGAGGACGGCTGAAAAACAGGGGTACGAATATGGTCTCGGCGGGCGTAGCATGGAGGCGAACGCCCCCTGAACCGAGAATCCTTTGAACCGTACCGTTCGCACCCTCATCGTCTACGGGATGTCGATTGTCCTCGTCGCCATCCTCTTCTCGTGGTGGTTCGATCAGGTCTCCGCTCCCGAAGAGGTCACCATCTCCCAGTTCGTGGAGAACGTCCAGGACGGTGACTACAGCGAGGTGGTGGTGCTGCGCCGGTCGCTGCGGGTGGAAGGACGTCTCGCCGATTCCACCGCCGCCGAGGGGGCCTTCGACCACATCGCCAACTACACCGAGGGCTACGAGGCCGAACTCAGTGACATCCTCGACCGGTCGGGGGTGGCCTGGTCGGTGGACGACGAGCCGCCCGGCTTCGGCGAGCTACTGATCAACTTCCTTCCCTGGTTGCTGCTCCTCGGTTTCATGGTGTTCATCTTCATGCAGATGCAGGGCGGCGGGAACCGGGTGATGCAGTTCGGCAAGGCCCGAGCCCGGCTGGTGGGCAAGGAACAGCCCAAGGTGACCTTCGACGACGTGGCGGGGCTGGAGGAGGCCAAGGAGGAGTTGGAGGAGATAAAGGACTTCCTCGCCAACCCAGACCGCTACCGGCAGATGGGAGCCAAGATTCCCAAGGGCGTCCTGCTCTTCGGTCCTCCTGGTACCGGCAAGACCCTCCTCGCCCGGGCCGTGGCCGGTGAGGCGGGAGTGCCGTTCCTCACCATCTCCGGCTCGGACTTCGTGGAGATGTTCGTCGGCGTCGGTGCGGCCCGGGTTCGGGACCTGTTCGAGCAGGCCAAGCAGAACGCTCCGGCCATCGTCTTCATCGACGAGATCGACGCCGTGGGCCGCCACCGAGGCGCCGGCCTCGGGGGAGG
>JBHHWH010000051.1:0-18848 GCA_046756405.1 Acidimicrobiia bacterium
CTGCGAGACCACCCAGTCGAGGGCCACGGCGATCCGTCGGTCGAAGTCAACGGGCCAAAGTGAAGGCGGCTCTGCTGCCGCCGCGCCCCTAGGGCAGGACTCCCGCCTCCCTGGCGGCCTGCACGTTGGCGTTGTGCTCCTCCAACGTCTCGGCGAAGGCGTGGCTTCCGTCACCAGCGGCAGAAAGCACGTAGTACAGGAAGTTGGTCTCCGCCGGAGCAGCCGCCGCCTGAAGGGAAGCAAGCCCAGGGGCGGCGATGGGCGTGGGGGGCAGACCAAGCACCTGATAGGTGTTGTAGGGAGAGTCCACGGACTTGTCGAAGAGGCCGATGTCCCGAGTTTCCAGGGCGTAGAGGACGGTCACGTCTATCTCCAAGGGCATGCCCAGAGCGAGTCGGTTGTAGATGACGCTGGCGATCAGGGGACGATCTGGGTCCACCTTGGCTTCCGCCTCGACTAGCGACGCCACGATCAAACCGTCGTATGCGGTGTATCCCAGGGCCTCCAGGTCTGACCAGTCGATGCTGTTCACCTTCTGCTCCATGGTGGTGGCCATTCTCTGGAGGATGGAGTCAGCGCTGGCGGACCGGGCGAACTCGTAGGTGTCGGGAAAGAGGAGGCCTTCCCAGTCCACCAAAGTCGGCTTCTCGGGTATCTCCCGCAGCGAGGTCGACACCTCGCCCTCCAGCAACGCTTTCTCGAAGTCTTCATATTCGTGGGGTGTCTCCTCGGTGAGACGGGTGAGGATCTCGTTGATACGCAGGCCTTCAATGACCGTGAGCCGGTAGACATCCGGGCCCGGTCCGGTCACCAGTTGGGCTACGACATCGGCAGGATCCATGAGGGTCGTCATCTGGTAGGTGCCTGCCTGGAGCCGCTGGGCGGCTCCGGCGTTGCGGACCGCCACCTCGAACTCGAGGGTCGATCGGATGACCCCCTGTGCAGCCAGGATGGCCGCTATGTCCTGGCCCGAAGCGCCCGGGGGTATCTCGACGGTCACCGGCAGCCCTGGCTCCACGGCCACCGGGTTCTGGCTCTCCTCCGGACTTTCGATGGCCTCGCCGACTTGACGGCCTAGGTACGAGGCGCCTCCCACCACCAGAACACCTGCGAGCACCACTGCTGCCGCCGCGGCAGCCAGTCGCACTAGACGCAGCCACAGAGGGCGATCGGGGGAGGTTTCGGGGATCACGGGCTCATCCTCAACGACGTCTCAGCCCCCCTCCGAGTTCCCGGAACGGCTGTCGAGGAAGCTCTGGAGGATGATCGCCGCGGCCACCTTGTCGACGGTCTCCCGCCTTCCCCGCCGCCGCATCCCTGATTCCAGGAGGACGCTCTCGGCGAGCTTGGACGTGAAGCGCTCGTCGATGTAGGTCACCGGCACGCCGCTAGCCGAGGACAGCTCCTCGCCGAGGGCCCTTGCCGCGGTGGCGGCTTCACCCTCGTCGCCGCTCAGCCCGGTAGGCAGTCCGACCACCAACATTCCCACCCCGTACTCCTGACATAGCTCCGTAACCCGCTCTGCGGCCTTCGCTCTGGGCACCACTTCCAACGGTCGGGCGGTCATCCCCAGGCCATCGGAGATAGCCAGTCCCACCCGCTTGGTTCCGTAGTCGATCCCGAGGAAACGGGTCACAGCCCCGCCAGGGCACGCTCGGCGCCGTCCCGGGCTATGTCGATTGCCTCGGCCAGTAATTCCCCCTTGGGACCACCGGCCTGAGCCAGTTCCGGATCGGGAGCCCCCCCGCCACCGAGGATTCGCGCCGGCTCCACCAGGAGGGCGCCGGCAGAGACTCCCCGGTCCACCAGAGCCCGGTGGGCTACCCCGACCAGAGCGCCTTTACCCTCCGACGAGGACCCGAGGATCACCAGCCCGGGACCTTTCAGGCGGTCCCGCACTCCCAGGGCCAGCTCCCGCAGCTCGTTGCCCGAAACCTGGCCGGCGTCGGCGACCACCAAGTAGAACTCTCCCACCTGGGTGGCCCCGGCGGCTAGCTCGGTCGCTAGCTCTCCCCTGCGCTGACGGCGGATCGACTCCAGCTCCTCCTCTAGGCCACGAACCCGGTCGAGGAGCTGCCCCACCCGAGTCGGTACGTCGCCGGGGGCCGTCCTCAGCAGGTGTCCCGTATTGACCAACGCATCGCGCAGCCTTGCCAGATAGTCGTAGGCCGCCATGCCGGTGAGGGCCTCCACCCGTCTCAGGTTGGAACCGATCGACGACTCCGAGGTGATCAAGAGCGGGCCCACCTGACCCGACGCCCGGGTGTGGGTACCGCCGCAGAACTCCTTGGAGAAATCCCCCACCTTCACCACCCTGACCTGTTCCCCGTACTTGTCTCCGAAGAAGGCCACCGCTCCCATCTTCTCAGCCTCCTCTTTGGAGGTGACGATCGTCTCCACGGGATAGTCCTCAACCAGGCGCCGGTTGATTTCCCCCTCCACGCTGTTCAGCTCCTCGGGCGCCACCTGGGAGAAATGGGAGAAGTCGAAGCGAATCCGCCCCGGCTCCACCAGGGATCCCGCCTGCCCGGCGTGGTCGCCGAGCACTTGGCGGAGAGCCCAATGCAGGACGTGGGTGCCGGTGTGGCTCTTGCGTATCGCATCCCGGCGGGGGCTGTCGATGGCAGACCGCACCGGTTGGCCCACCGTCAGGTATCCCTTCTTGATCTTGGCCCGGTGGCCGTGGAGCCCCTGGATGGCATGTTTGGTGTCGAAGACGAACGCCGTTCCCGTCTCAGTCTCGACCCGACCCGTGTCTCCCACCTGGCCTCCGGCCTCGGCATAGAAGGGGCTCTTGTCCAAGAACAGCTCCGCCTCTTGCCCTTCCTCGACCCGGTCCACCATCTCCCCGTCGACCACGATCGCCAGGAGGGTCCCGTCGGAAGCCTCATAGTCGTAGCCGACGAAGTCGGTGAGCCCGTAACGGTCCAAGACCCCGCGATAGACTTCGGCGGCCTCCACCGTCTCCGCGCCCTTCCACGCCGCTCGGGCCCGCTCCCTTTGGGCTTCCATCTCCGCCTCGAAGCCCTCCAGGTCGACCTCGACGCCCCTTTCGGCGGCGATCTCTTTGGTCAGTTCGATAGGAAAGCCGTAGGTGTCGTGGAGCTTGAAGGCGGTGGAACCGGAGAGAATCTTGGCTCCGTTGGAGAGCTCAGTGTCGAGGAGCTGGTGGCCCGATTCGAGGGTACGGCGGAACTTCTCCTCCTCCCGGCTGACCACATCCAGGATGAAGTCGCTCCGGTCCCGTAGCTCCGGGTAGGCGTCGGACATCACCTCGATGGTCGCCTCCGCCAGCTTGGGCATGATCAAGCCCGAGCCGCCGTGCTGCCAGGCGTGACGTACGGCCCGCCGCAGCACCCGCCGCAGCACGTATCCCCTGCCGTCGTTGGAGGGGATCACCCCATCCCCGATGAGGAAGGTTACCGTCCGGCCGTGGTCGGCGAGGATCCGCAGAGATACGTCCGTAACCCCCCGGTCGCCGTAGCGGAGACCGGTGTGGGCTTCGGCGGTGGCAAGCACCTGACGGGTGGTGTCGATCTCGAAAACCGAGCCCACCTCCTGGAGCACCGCGGCGATACGATCGAGACCCATGCCGGTGTCGATGTTCTTGGCGGGCAGCTCACCGATCACATGGTATGGCTCATCCTGGATGTTCTGCATGAACACCAGGTTCCAGATCTCTACGTAACGCTCTTCGCCTCCCCCGATGGGGCCGCCGTGCTCACCGTAGGCCTCCCCGCGGTCGAAGAAGATCTCGGAGGAGGGGCCGCAGGGACCGGGAACTCCCATCTGCCAGAAGTTGTCCTTGCCTCCGCGTTGTACCCGCTCCGCAGGGACTCCGACGTCGTCGATCCAGATCTGGGCCGCCTCGTCGTCGGTCTCGTAGACGGTGAACCACAGCAGCTCCGGATCGAGATCGAGCACCTCGGTGACGAACTCGTAGGCCCAGGGGATCGCCTTTTCTTTGAAGTAGTCCCCGAAGCTGAAGTTGCCCAGCATCTCGAAGAAGGACAGGTGACGCTCGGTGGTGCCGATGATGTCGATGTCGACGGTGCGCACACACTTCTGCACCGACACCGCCCGGAGCCACGGTGGCTTCTCCTCCCCCAGGAAATAGGGTTTGAAGGGCACCATCCCGGCATTGGTGAGCAGTAGCGTCGGATCGACAGGGATTAACGACGCTGACGGGCGCACCTCGTGGTCCCTCTCGGCGAAGAATTCGACGAAAGCTTGCCGGATCTCTTGGCTGTTCAAGTGTTTCACGAGTGAGGGGCGAGGTTACCCAGCGTGGACGCCAACCGATCCGATTACCCGTCGGCCTCTTCGCGTCGGGCCAGGGCCTCGGGGCCCAGGGCGATCCCCAGTTCGGCAAGCTGAGAGTCGTCGACCCACGTCGGAGCTCCGGTCATCGGATCGGCGCCGGTCTGGGTCTTGGGGAAAGGGATCACCTCGCGGATGGAGGCCTCGTTCTGGAGCACCATGACCAGCCGGTCCACCCCGAAGGCGAACCCACCGTGGGGTGGGGTGCCATAGTCGAGGGCTTCGAGGAACCATCCGAAACGGCGTTCAGCGGTCTCAGAGTCGATGCCCAGGATGTCGAAAACCTGGCGCTGCACTGAGGGATCATGGATCCTGATCGAACCGCTGCCCAGCTCCACCCCGTTGAGGACCACGTCGTAGGCCCGGGACAGTGCCCCCTTCGGGTTGGTGCGCATCTCCTCGATGTCCACCGGCGAGGTGAAGGGATGGTGGGAGAAGGTGATCGACCCATCGTCCTCCTCTTCGAAGAGGGGAAAGTCGACCACCCAGAGGAAGGCCAGATCGTCGTGGCTGTCCGGGCGTCCCAACTCCAGCCGCAGCCCGCCCAGAACCTCCACAACCGTCCGCCACCGGTCGGCGGCCAGAAGTAGTACATCCCCCGGAGACGCTTCCAGCTTCGACACCAGGCTCGACTGCTCGTCTTCGCTGAGGAACTTGGCCACCGGCGAGCGAAGCGATCCGTCCTCTTCGACGACCAGCCACACCAGACCTTTGGCGCCCAGCTCCCTGGCCCGCTCGGTGAGGGCGTCCGCCCGGGCCCGGGACCACTCCTGCTTCCCGGCGTTGATCCCACGAACCGTGCCACCCGCGTCGAGGGCGCCGGCGAAGACACCGAATTCGGTCTCGGTGAACACCTCCGAGAGGTCGACTAACTCCATGCCGAAACGGACGTCGGGTTTGTCGGTCCCATATCGATCCATGGCCTCCTGCCAGGTGAGCCGCAGGAAAGGCCGGTCGATCTCGATTCCTCGTATCGCCTCGACCACCGCCACCAGCACCTGTTCGATGGTGTCGAGGACGTCGTCACGGTCCCAGAAGGCTCCCTCCAGGTCGAGCTGGGTGAATTCGAGCTGCCGGTCGGCGCGGAAGTCCTCGTCCCGGTAACAGCGGGCGATCTGGTAGTAGCGCTCTACTCCGGCGATCATAAGGAGCTGCTTGAAGAGCTGCGGCGACTGGGGCAGGGCGTAGAACTGGCCGGGTCGGAGCCGGGAGGGGACCAGCATGTCCCTCGCCCCTTCAGGCGTGGAGTTGATCAGCGTCGGTGTCTCCACGTCCAGAAAACCGAGGTCGTCGAGGGTGCGACGGATCGCGGAGATGGCCACCGAACGAGCCCTCAGGTTGGCGGCCATCCGGGGACGGCGGAGGTCCAGGTAGCGATATTGAAGACGGACCCGCTCGTCCACGTCGACCCGGTCGTCGATGAGAAACGGCAGGGTCTTCGCCGGGGCCAGGACAACGATCTCCTCCGCACCGACCTCGTAGGCTCCGGTGGCCAGGTCAGGGTTCGCCGTGCCCTCAGGGCGGTGCCGGACCGTGCCGGTCACCCGCACGCAGAACTCCATCTTGAGATGCTCCACCTCAGGGAGTTGCTCGGGGTCGGCGACCACTTGGACCAGCCCGCTGGCGTCGCGCAGGTCGAAGAAGGCGATGCCGCCGTGGTCGCGGCGTCTCTGCACCCATCCGGCCAGGGTGACCCTGGTGCCGATGTCGGCCTCGCCGATGGTTCCGGCTCCGTGCGTCCTCATCTCTACCTTCCCCTCAACCAGGCCGGGATCTCTTCCAGGGCCATCTCGTGCTCACCTTCGCTGGTCTGAACCGACACGGGTACCGCCTCTCCCTTCCACACCAGGATCACCGGGGCGCCCCTACGCCGCGCCGCCCGGAACTGCGCCTTGACCGACCGGCCTTCGCTGTCGACATCGACCCGCACCCCTGCCCTCCGCAGTTCCGACGCAGCGGTGAGGGCATCCTCCGGCCCGGTCTCGGAGACCAGATAGGCGTCGAGGTAGGGAGCGTCGACTTCACCCAAGGTGAGCACGATGCGGTCGACACCCAAGGCGAACCCGACTCCCGGCGCCGGCCTTCCCCCGAGTGCCTCGGCGAGGCCGTCGTAGCGGCCTCCTCCCCCGACGGCATTCTGGGCGGCGTCCAGCCCGCGGGCGACGAACTCGAAGGTGGTGCGGGTGTAGTAGTCGAGCCCTCGCACAAGGCGGGGGTCCTCCCTGTAGATCACCCCGAGCCGGTCGAGGGCTGCCTTCACCGCCTCATAGTGGCTACGGCATGCTTCGCAGAGGTGCTCCACCGGGCTCGGGGCGTCGCCGAGAAGGGGACGGTCCACCTTCGAGTCCAGCACCCGCAGCGGATTGACGTTGATGAGGGCCACCGAGTTCTCGCTGAGTTCGGGGGCTCGTTCCCGCAGATAGTCCCTGAGAGATTCCACATATTCCGGGCGGCACTCGGAATCGCCCAGGGAGTTGATCACCAACTCCAAGTCAGGAACACCCAGGTCGGTGAGATACCGCTGCGCCAGCTCGATCACCTCCGCATCGGCGAGCGGGCTCACCACGTCGAGGTACTCCACTCCGACCTGCCAGAACTGACGGCGCCGACCCGCCTGGGGCCTCTCGTAGCGGAAGAAGGGCCCGGAGTAGGCGCCCTTCCAGGGTCCCTGCTGACCGGAGTTCAGATAAGCCCGCACCACCCCGGCGGTCCCCTCGGGTCGCAGGGACACCGAACGTCCCCCCTTGTCAGTGAAGGTGTACATCTGCTTGGTGACCACCTCGGTCGACTCCCCCACTCCCCGCTGGAACAGCTCAGTGGCCTCCAGGACCGGGGTCATCACCAGGGGGTATCCGTAACGCGCCGACCACTCCTCCCAGCGGGCAAGGGCCCTCCGCCAGAGCTGAGACTCAGGCGCGAGGATGTCGTCGGTTCCCTTGGGGGGCTGGAAGCTCATCGGGGGCCGCAGGTTACCCCCGTCTCCCCGCTCACAGACCTTGGAGGAAAGGGTTGGTCCGACGTTCCCGTCCGATGGTGGTCTCCGGACCATGTCCGGGGAGCACGGTCACCGCGTCGTCGAGGTCGAGGACCCGCCGCCTCATCGACTCGATCAGGTCGGCGAACGAGCCCCCAGGAAGGTCAGTACGTCCTATGGAGCCGGCAAAGAGCTGGTCCCCGCTGAACAGAACCCCCTCCTCTGGCCAGTAGAAACAGCAGTGCCCGGGAGTGTGACCCGGAGTGTGTCGAACCTCCAGCGAGATCCCGGCGAGATCGAGGACCTGGCCGTCGTGGAGGCGCTCTAGTCGTTCGGGGATCTCGTATTCCCCGGGAGGGATCATCCCGAATATCGCCCGGAGCTGTTCCTCGGGATGGAGGGTGAGGAAGTCGTCTTCGGGATGGACGTAGGTGACCGCCGAGCTGGTCCGGACCAGGTGACCCGCGCCTCCGGTGTGATCCACATGGCCGTGAGTGAGCAGTACGGCCACCACGGCCAGATCCAGTTCGGCCACCACGGCCCCCACCTTCTCCGGCTCCGGTGGGGCGTCGACGATGATCGCCTGTCCGCCGGGCCCGGAGGCCACCACATAGGCGTTGGTTTCGGCCACCCAGGCGGGAATGCGGCGAATCAGCATCGGAGAGACCTAATCGGCCGAAGGGTCGTTGGCGAGCCGGAAGGCAGAGAACACTCCGTCCACGCCCCGTAGGTCCGACAGCAGCTTGGGGAGCTGACCGGGATCGGAGAGCTCCACTTCGTATTTGAGCACCGCCACCCTGTCGTCGCCGACGGTTGTCGAGGAAGCGGTGATATTGCCGCCGGTGTCGCTGACCACGGTGGTTACGTCCTTGAGCAGGCGGGTGCGGTCGAGAGCTTCGACCTGGATCCACACCACGAACGCCCCAGTGTTGCCCCCCGGCCAGTTCACTTCGACGGTCCGTTCTCTCCGCTCGGTGAGAGTGGCGACGTTGGTGCAATCAGCCCGGTGGACCGAGACTCCCCTACCAACGGTGACATATCCGATGATCGGGTCGCCTGGCACCGGGGTGCAGCACTTGGCCAGGTGAACCAGCATGTCGTCCTGGCCTTCGACCACGACCTGAACGTCGGAGATCCGGCGGCGGCGGGGGCGAAACAGGTCGTCGACGGTGTCGGGGGTGAGGATGCGGTGCAGGCGCGCCCCCACCGAGTCGATGGAAACGTGTCCCTCACCGAGAGCCACGAGCAGGGTCTCGACATTCTTCTGGCCCAGCTCGGCGGCGACCGTGGCCAGATGCTGATCTCGCTCCGCGGCCGAAAGGTCGGGGGCTTCGCGGCGGAACAGGTTCTGGACCAACTCCTTTCCTTCGGCCAGGGCCTGGTCGCGACGCTCCTTCTGGAACCACTGCTTGATCTTGGTCTTGGCCTTACCGGTGCGCACGAACTTCAGCCAGTCCCGGCTGGGACCGGCGCCGGGAGACTTGGAGGTGATGATCTCGACGATGTCGCCCGACTCGAGACGGGTCGCCAGGGGGACCAGACGCCCGTTCACCCTCGCCCCCACACAGCGGTGTCCCACCTCGGTGTGGACGGCATAGGCGAAGTCGACTGTGGTCGCCCCGCGAGGAAGTTCCTTCACATCGCCCTGGGGGGTAAGCACGAACACCTCATCCTGGTAGAGGTCGAGCTTGAGGTTGGCGAGGAACTCCTCCGGGTCCTCGTCCAGGGTCTCCACCTCCACACCGGTGGCCGGGTTGATCACACCCTCCTTGTAACGCCAGTGGGCGGCGATCCCCCATTCGGCCCGCCGGTGCATCTCCTCGGTCCGGATCTGAATTTCGAGGGGCTTGCCGTCCGGCCCGATGACGGTGGTGTGGAGGGACTGGTAGAGGTTGATCTTGGGCATGGCGATGAAGTCCTTGAAACGCCCGGTGACCGGCACCCAATGGCTGTGGACGAGGCCGAGGGCCGCGTAGCAGTCTCGGGTGTTCTTGGTGATGATGCGGATACCGATGAGATCGTGGATGTCCTCAAAGGGTCGTCCCTGCTCCTGCATCTTCCGCCAGATCGAATACTGGTGCTTGGGGCGTCCTGTCACCTTGGCTTCGATGTCGGACTCCTGGAGAAGGGACTGAATCTTGTCGATCATCTCCTCGATGAACGCCTCCCGCTGCGGGGCTCGCTCGGCGAGCTTGGTGGTGATCTCTGCGTTGGGTCCGGGATAGAGGATGGCGAAACACCGATCCTCGAACTCGTGCTTTATCTCCTGGACACCCAGACGGTGGGCCAGGGGGGCGTAGACATCGAGGGTCTCTCGTGCCACTCGCTTCTGCTTCTCCTCGCGCAGGGCATGCACGGTGCGTATGTTGTGGAGGCGGTCGAACAGCTTGATCACCAGTACCCGCACGTCCTGGGCCATGGCCACCACCATCTTGCGGATACTCGCAGCTTGGGCCTGCTCCCGGTTGGAGTAACGGACCCGATCGAGCTTGGTCACCCCGTCGATGAGGCGGGCGATCTCGTCGCCGAACTCTGAACGTAGATCGTCGAGGGTGAGTTCGGTGTCCTCCACCGTGTCGTGGAGCAGGGCCGCAGCCACGGTGGCTTCGTCGAGGCCGTGCTCGGCGAGCATGAGCGCTACCGCGAGGGGATGAGTGATGAAGGGATCCCCGGTTTTGCGGAGCTGACCCTGGTGCGCGACTGCCGCCACCTCACGGGCGCGGGTGATCAGATCCACATCACCCTCGGGGTGGTGGGAGCGGAAGGCGTCGATCACCCGATCCAGGGTGACCGACACCGTCTGATCAGTCGTAGCGGATGAGGGCATGGAGGGGAACTCCGTCGAGTACGTCAACGCCGCCCAGGAAGACCAATTCGATAAAACAGGCGAAGCCGACAAGGTCTGCCCCGAGGGAGCGCAGCAGCCGGATGGCTGCAGCCGCGGTTCCCCCGGTAGCGATCACATCGTCGACCAGGAGCACCCTCTCCCCCTTGCTGAGGGCGTCAACATGGATCTCCAGGGCGTCGGTTCCGTACTCGAGCTCGTATTCCTCCCGCACCGTCTCATAGGGGAGCTTGCCCGGCTTGCGCACGGGGATGAATCCGGCGCCGAGCCGCTCTGCGACCGGGGTGGCCAAAGTAAAGCCCCGGGCCTCGATCCCGGCCACCTTGGTCACGCCCTGATCTTTGAAAGGCTCCGCCAGGGTATCCACCAGGGTGGCGAAAGCCTTACCGTCGGCCAGGACCGGGGTGATGTCTTTGAAGATGATCCCCGGCTCGGGAAAGTCGGGAATGTCGCGTATGAGGGCAGCTAGTTCTTTCACTCAACAGAGTTTACGCCCCGATCACCGTCTTCCCGCCTTAACCCGCCGGGCGACCCATTCAGCCCGCTCCTGCCACTCCTCTTCCCCCTCTTTCCAGACCGCCAGGAGTGGGGCAGCCACAAAGATCGACGAATAGGTCCCGGCGGCGATACCAACGAAGAGCGCCAGAGCGAAATCGAGGAGGGTCGGAGCACCCAGGATGAAAGATCCCACGAAGAGAATGCTCCCCACTGGAAGCAGAGAGGTCAACGAAGTGGCAAGGGATCGCGCCAGCACGGCGTTCATGGACTGGTTAACGATCTCGCTGTAGGTGAGTTCTTCCTCGATCGCCACCAACTCCTCCACCTTGTCGAAGACGACCACCGTGTCGTAGAGGGAGTATCCGAGCACCACCAGCACCGCCACCACCGTTGCGGGAGTAACGGTGAAGCCGGTCAGGGCATAGACACCGACAGTGATGGTGAGATCGTGAAAGAGGGCGGCGAGGCCGGCGAGGGCCATCTTGAACTCCAGCCTCCAACTGATGAAGAGAACCACCGCGCCGAGGAAAACAGCCAAGGCGATCAGCGCCCGTTCGGCCACCAAACGGCCGAAGGAGGGTCCGACCGCCGAGACGGAGATGTCCGGCCGATCGGCAGCGGTGACCTGGGCGAGTCTCTCCACCGCAGCGCTTTCGGTGTTTGGGTCGAGCTCTTCGGTGGTCACCCGGACAGAGGTGCCTCCGTCGAGAAGCTGGATGACTGCATCGGATACCCCCACCTCCACCAGGGCCTCCCTGATCTCGGCGACGTCAGCTCCCAACGGGTTGGGGGCTTGGAAAGCGGCTCCGCCCACGAACTCGATCCCGAGGTTGAGCCCCCGCGCGGCGAATCCGGCCACCGACAGCAGGAGCACTACCGCCGAGATGGCGAACCAGCGTCGACGGTTCCCCACAAAGTCGATGGTCGTCTCGCCCCTCATCAGTCTCTTCCAGGGGCTCATCGCGCAGCCCCTTCGATGCTGAACCAACCACCGCTGCCAAGCCTCGACTCGGCCAGGAGGCCGACGGCCCGGCGGGTGTAGGCCCGGGCGATGAACAGGTCGAGGACGGTGGCGATACCGAGGGCGATGGCGAAGCCCTTGACGGCGCCGACGGCGAGGACCCAGAGAAGGGTTGCGGCGAGAAGGCTTACGGTGTCGGCGGTAAGGATGGTGCGGTAGGCAAGGCGGAAGCCCTCCTGGGCTGCGTCGAGCACATCCTCACCTTCGCGGATCTTCTCTTTCACCCGCTCGAAGTAGACGATATAGCTGTCGGCGGTGATCCCTACCGAAACGATGATCCCGGTGACACCGGCCAGGGTGAGGGTGAGACCCTGCCAGCGGCCGAAGAGGGCGAAGAGGACGATGACCAGAGAGGCGAAAACCGTCAGGCCCCCGATCGCCACCAGCCCCAAGGACCGGTACACGGCAATCAGCACCACTGTGACCAGGGCCAGCCCCAGCAGGCCGGCGACGATCCCGGCTTGCAGGGAGTCGGCTCCCAAGGTGCCGGACACCTTCTGCACCGAGGACACCTCGAAGGGGACGGGAAGGGACCCATAGCGGAGCACCACCGCCAACTGGTTGGCCTCACTCTGAGATTCTTCGCCGCCTCCCATGGTGATCTGGGCTCGACCCCCCGTTATGCCCGTTGTCGGGGAGACGCTCGGGTTGACTACCGGGGCGCTTATCACCTCGCCGTCGAGGACGATGGCGATCTGACGTCGGGGATCGCCGATCGGATAGGAGGCCGCCTTGGCGGTGAGTTGGGCGAAGGCATTGGCTCCTTCGCTGGTGAAGTCGAGGCTAACGGCCCAGGAGGCTGAGTTGGGGTCGAAGGTGGGAACGGCGTCCGCCACCTGCTCGCCCATGAGCTTCGCCGGGCCGAGGTGGAGCACTACACGACCTCCCCGGTCGTCCTCGAGCAGATAGGCCTCCTGGGTGGGGTCGTCCTCGATGGTGAGTCCCGTTTCGTCGTCGATCCCGTGCGTACCGGTGCCGGCCAGAGGACCCACCGACCCAGGGAAAGCCTCCAACACCGAGCGGAAGGAGAGAAGCCCGGTCTGCCCAACGGCTTCGATCGCCCGCTGCTCATCCTCCACTCCGGGTAGTTGGACTACGACGGTGTTATCTCCGGAAATGGCGATGTCCGGCTCCTGCACATCGCCGAAGTCCTCGATCCGGCGCAGCATCACTGCCACCGCCACCTCGAGGAGGTCCGGGTCGGTTCCCTGCGGAGCGGTGAGGATGACCGCAGTGCCCCCCTGGAGGTCGAGGCCGAGCTTCGGGGTGACCCCGGTGAGGGTGGCGATAGCCAGGCCTCCCCACGCCACCACCACAACGATGATCAGCCCGACTAGCCGGCGGCTCACTTCACTCGCTGTCCCCGACGCGGGTTCCGATCGCTCGCCGTGACACCCGGATCTTTCCCTCCTCCACCCGTAGCACGATCGAGTCGTCGTCGGCTGAGATCACTGTGCCGTGGATTCCTCCCACGGTGCGCACCTCGTCTCCTGCTTTGATCGAAGCGGCAAGCTCCTGCTGAGCTTTAGCCCTCTTTCTTTGCGGTCGGATGAGCAGGAAATAGAAGATTCCGATCATCGCCGCCAGGAAGATGAGAGATGTCAGGCCGCTGCCGGTGGTTTCTTGTCCAAACGTGACAAAGATCACGGTTCCTCCGTGAGATTGGTGAACGGAGCGAGGTTAGGACTCGCTCCCACGAACGGCGAACTGGATGGCGCGACTAGATGAGCTTGCCCTGGGGGTCGAGGGGAGGCTGCACTCCGAGGTGAACGTAGGCGTGCTCGGTGGCCATCCGCCCCCGGGGAGTTCTCTTCATGAGTCCAGTCTGGAGCAGGAACGGCTCGTAGGCATCCTCGACCGTCTCGGGCTCTTCTCCGACGGCGATAGCGAGGGTGGAGAGCCCCACAGGACCACCACCAAACCGGTGAATGATCGCCTCCAAGATCGCACGGTCGACCTTGTCCAACCCCAGGTCATCGACTTCGAACACCTCTAGGGCTTCTCCCGCCACCTTCTCGTCAATCACCCCAGAGGCCCTGGCCACCGCATAGTCCCGTACCCTGGCGAGCAGCCGGTTGGCGATCCTTGGGGTCCTCCGGCTTCTCGCCGCGAGAAGATCCGCAGCACCAGAGGCGATCTCCACCTCCAGAATGCGAGCGGAGCGGCGAATGATCCGAGCCAGGTCGGCCGGCTCGTAGTAGTCGAGTTTCTCTTCGACGCCGAAGCGGTCCCGGAGCGGCGCGGTGACCTTTCCCTTCCGAGTGGTAGCCCCCACCAGGGTGAAACGGGGCAGGTCGATCCGGATTGACTGTGCCGTTGGACCCTTGCCCAGAACCACATCGAGCTGGAAGTCCTCCATGGCTGGATAGAGAACCTCTTCGACGGCCCGGGGGAGGCGGTGAATCTCATCGATGAAGAAGACATCTTGGGGTTGGAGGTTGGAGAGAATGGCGGCCAGGTCTCCGGGGCGGTCGAGGGCCGGACCGGAGGTCACCCGAAACGACACCCCCTTTTCCGCGGCAATGATCCCCGCCAGGGTGGTTTTTCCCAAGCCCGGAGGACCGGACAGCAGAACATGGTCCAGGGGTCTGTCCTGCTTGAGGGAAGCTTCAAGGGCGATGCGGAGCCGTTCTTTCACCGGGCCCTGACCGATGAAGTCGTCAAGTCGCCGGGGCCGAAGAGTGAGCTCCTCCTCGTCCTCGACCACCGGGCTCAGCAGGCTGTCTTCGCGCCCCACTAGCGGCTACCCAGGTTCTGCAATGCTGCCTTGATCTGGTCCTCCACGGGATCCTTCGGGTTCAGCTCACCGATGGCCATGTTGATCTCGGCGGTGGTGTAGCCCAACCCTTCGAGGGCCTGCCGGACCGAGCTGAGGCCTGCAGGAGCGGACAACCCCACTTCCGGGCTGGAGAGTTTCGGGGCCAGTTCTAGAACTATCTTCTGCGCGCCCCGTTTGCCCACTCCAGGGGCCACGGTGAGAGCGTCGGGGTCCCCCGCGGTTATGGCACGGACTATCTCATCCCCGGAGAGCGAGCCGAGCAGCCCCAAGGCCACCTTGGGCCCCACCCCGTTGGCGGTGAGCAGCACCCGGTAAAGGTCACGGTCGGCGGAGGAGACGAAGCCGTAGAGGCTGATCTCGTCCTCCCGAACGTGGGTGTGGACATGAACGACGACCTCTTCACCCACCCCGGGCAGGGACGTCAGGTCACGTGGGGTCATGGTCACCTCATAGCCCACGCCTCCCACGTCGACGCAAACACGGTCCTCTCGGGCGGACACCAACACCCCACGGATACGTCCGATCATCTACCCGCCTCCAGAGCCGCGGACCTGAGATGACACAGCGCCAGGGCTAGGGCATCGGCGGCGTCCGCGGGGCGCGGAGGACGGTCGAGCCGGAGGAGGCGGGCAACCATTTGCTGCACCTGCTCCTTGTTAGCCGATCCGTCGCCCGTCACCGCAGATTTCACCGCGGTGGGAACGTACTCGTACACCTCCAGCCCCGCAGTGGCGGCCACGAGGATGGCTACCCCCGAGGCCCTGCCCACGGAGACCGCAGTCTGGAGGTTCCGGTTGGTGAAGACGCTTTCTATCGCAACGACGTCTGGAGCTGCCTCGGCGACCACCCGGGTCAGCTCGGCGTGAAGTTCCAGAAGACGTCGGCCGGTCGGCAGTTCGGGATCGGTGCGGATCACCCCGGCCAGAACCGCTCGCGGTGGGTGGGCGCCCTCCACCAACCCGTATCCCGTGACCGAGAGGCCAGGATCGATTCCCAGGACGAACATATGTTCTGGAACAGTACTAGATCGAGCGGCGCGAATCCAGGGTTTCGAAGGGATCAGCCCGCGGGTCCGGCGAGGACTAGGGCGAACTGTCCTCCAGCATCTGTGACCCACCGCTCGATCTGGAGCCCGGCCAGGGCCAAATCTCGACCGAACCCTTCCCGGGTGAACTTGCAGGAGACCTCGGTGTGAATCTCTTCGCCCCGCCTCAAGGTGACAACCAGGTCGAGGGCGTCGATATGCACCACCAGGTCACGGTTGGCCCGGAGGCTCTGAGACATACACGATTTGGCGGGGACCCACCGGCTGACGTGCTCGAAGGCGTCGAGGGGGAAATTCCCTCCGAGTTCACGGTTGATGACCCTGAGGATGTTCTTGTTGAACTGCTCGGAGACTCCAGCCGAGTCGTTGTAGGCGGCCACCATGAGCTTTTCTTCTTTGACCAGGTCAATTCCGACCAGGAACCGGTCATCCGGACCGAGGGCTCTCCCCACCGAGCTGAGGAGAGAGCTGCGTTGCTCGCCCTCGTAGTTGCCGATCGTGGCGCCGAGGAAGGCGATGAGTCGGCGGCCGCGACGGGGTATCCGGTCCAGCCCCTCCCGATAGTCGCCCACCAGTCCTTCGATCTCCAGCCAGGGAAACCTCGTCTTCAACTTGGCCGCAGCCGACCTAAGTGTTTCCGGAGAGACGTCTATAGGCACATAGCGGTGGCCTCCGGCGCGATGCATCGCCTCGAGAAGCAGAACAGTCTTCTTCGAGGACCCTGAACCCAGCTCCACCATCTCCTCCGGTGCCACGTCCCGCATCAGCTCGTCGGAGCGTTCGGCGAGGATCTCTGTCTCGGCGCGGGTGAGGTAGTACTCGGGGAGAAGGGTGATCTCCTCAAACAGCTTCGAGCCCAAGGCGTCGTAGAAGTACTTCGAAGGAAGAGACTTTTTCTCTGCGGTGAGACCTCGCCGGACATCCTCCATCATCTGAGCGCGGTGATCTCGGGGCTCCGTCAGATAGTCGATGACGAATCCAGACTCGGCGGAAAGGCTCATGGTCTACAGCCCCTCGTGCTCCAGCGGTGTCACCTCTACGCCTTGGGGAGACAGCACCACCAACGAATGCTCCGGAATCACCGACCATCCCGGATGGTCGTCGAGGGCCTCCGAGGCGAGCCAGGAGCCTTCGGAATCGGCGCGCATGTACAGGGAGTTGACTCCGTGGGCTACCGACGTGCGGGCGGCGGCCACTTCTCCCCTCCGGGCGAGCACCAGATTGAGGGTGGCCTCCTCCCCCGCACCCGAGACCGCCTTGGCAGTGGCGGCGACTACAGACGCCACCGCCTTGGCCAGAGAAGCGCCGGGGTCGTCGGAGAGGAACTGGAGGGCCAGCAGAAACAGGGCCAGGGAGTCGTTCATGGCTGCCAGCCGGCCGAAGCGCTTGTCGTCCAGCCGGGCGAGCAGACCGCGGCCCACCCCGCGCCGGAAACCGCCTACCCACCCATTGTGGGCGCCCGCCACTCCTTCGCCCACAAACGGAGCGACGTTGTCGGTTCCATACGGCAGGCCCGGGGTGGCCGAGCGCACCGCGGCGAGGATCGTCCCCGAGGTGAGAGCGGAGGCCAGGCCCGCCAGGTTGGGATCCGACCACGGCGGCTGAACCGTGACATAGCGCAACGGGTCCGAGACGCCGTCGTGCCACCAGGCCACCCCGGTCCCGTCGACGTTCACCCTTCCGTGGAGCAATTCCGCAGGCGCGTAGGCGGCATGCTCCAGGGAGTGAGGGGGGTCGTAGAGCAGCGCCGAGAGCGGTTGTGGCTTGGAACCCACGTAGGCGGCCAGCCGGCACATGTCAGACGTCCCAGGCGAGCCGAATGCCGGCAAAGATCTGCCGCCGAGTCCGGTAGTCCCAATTGCGAAACGTGTTTCGGGCCACGTCTGTCGAAGTCGCCCAGGAGGCGCCTCGAAGCACCCGGAACCCGGGGTCGTCGAAGAAGACCTCGGAGTACTCGGGGTAGGGGAAGGCGCTGAAGCCTGGATAACCGACAAAGGGCGAGGAGGTCCACTCGTAGACGTCGCCGAGGAGCTGTTCCACTCCGTAGGCCGATGCTCCCGCCGGATAACTGCCGACCGGGGCAGGCCCCCACCGCTGTTGACCCAGATTGGCCAGCTCGGGCTGCGGCCTCGCCGACCCCCACGGGTAGGTCCGGGGTGAGGTCGCCTCCGGTCCCCAGGAGGCCGCCTTCTCCCACTCCGCTTCGGTGGGAAGTCTGCCACCCTCGAAGCGGGCGAAGGCTTCCGCTTCGTGGAAGCACACGTGCTGCACCGGCTCCGCGGGATCCAACTCGACTACATAGCCGAATCGGCTCACCAGCCAGTCCCCGCCGACCTGGCGGATCCACCCCTGGGGCGCCTCCAGATCTGCACCGGTTCGCCACTGCCATCCGGCGTCGGTCCAGTACTCCGGGTTCCGATACCCGCCGGCTTCTATGAAGCGCGCATAACGCCGGTTGCTCACCGGGAACCGGTCGATGGCGAAGCCGGCTACCTCTACGCGGTGTTGGGGACGCTCGTTGTCGTAGGCGGCGGCGGTGTCATTGGTGCCCATGAGGAAGCTGCCGCCCGGTATGACCACCCTCTCAGTGTCGTCCACGCTCCGGTGGTTGAGGACACGCGCCGGGTTGACTCCCGGGTAGTCACGGAGGTCCCGGCGCAGGTCGAGGGCTTGGAGCATCGTCTCCTGGTGCTGGGCCTCATGCTGGATCACCATTTCGAAGACGTATCCGTCCCGCAGCAAGGGCCGGTCCGGGTCCAGCTCCACCCGCTCGAGGATTGCCAGGGCATCGCCCCGCACCTCGTCGATGTAAGACAGCGCTTCCCCGCGTTTGAGGAGGGGGAGGTCGCCCCGAACCCAGCGGGGATTGTCGAAGGGGTTGTACATCTCGTCGTAGCGAGGATCGTGGGGCGAGCGACCGTCTATCTCCCGGAGCAGCCAGTACTCCTCGAAATTGCCAACATGCCCCACGTCCCAGACGAGCGGACTCATGATGTCGTCGTGCTGGCGGTGTAGGTCGTCGTCGTCGAGAGGGGCGATCATGCCCTTAGTTCGGCGGCGGTAGTGCTCTAGGCTGGAGGCCAGGCTCCGTCGGAGGTGAGCTACAGCGGTCTTCATGGGCGGCCCTCTGTCGCCCAGGCGAGGGCCTGCCGGGGATCGTCGAGCAAACGCGCTAGATCATCCGCGGGTGCGCGCCCTTGGAGGGTGAACCGGTCCAGGTATTCCTCGGTCGCTTCCAGAGCGCGCTCCTGGAACCTCTCCGGCTGCCGGCGGGCGGCTTCGACCACCAGCGCTGCCAAACGCCGGCCGACCCTGCCCAGCTCGGGGTCGTTCAAGCCTTCCCGGGCTGCCCTAAGCCAGAAGCTG
>JBHHWH010000052.1:0-18260 GCA_046756405.1 Acidimicrobiia bacterium
TAGGAACCGTTGGCCGAGTCGGTCTGCTGCTGTGCGGTCGGCTTCGATGGTGGTTTGGGCGTAGACGGCGAGGGTGAGTCTGGGGTCGGAGCGGAATCGCTCAGGGGGAAGCTCAGGCGCCTTACGCGCATCTGGAGCACGCGTTCGAGACTGGGAATTACACATATGTAATACAAGTTTTGATCGTGAAACTGGGAATGAGTGCCTAGAATCCGAGTTGAGATGGAGTCTCTCAGGCAATCGCCCATCGGAACAACCGTAGTGATCACTGGATATGACCACCGGTTCGACGCAGATTATGAGGTAGAAGCGTACATTCCGGCGCCTCCTCCGACAAAGGTGGAGTTGTCGGACACTGCATGGCGAGAGGTCAGCGAAGCGATGGCCGAACTTGGGCGCCTGGACGCTGATTCCTCGCACGTGCCTAACCCCAGCCTCCTGATACGTGTAACGACGCGGTTGGAAGCCGTGGGAACTTCTGCACTCGAAGGAACCTACGCCAACCTCACGGAGCTGTTTGCGGCCGAGACCGAGTCGGGGGAGGAAGAGGTCGATAGGCTGCCAGCTCGGTTGAGAGAAGTCGTCAACTACGTGAAGACTGCCGAGCTGGCGTATAGCTGGATTGCGGAGTCGCCCCTTACGAAGAGCATGATCTCCTCGCTGCAACAGGAGCTGCTGAGAGGAACAGACTCGGACGGACCCCAAGCCGGCGCGGTTCGCACCACGCAGGTCTTCGTCGGCCCGCGAGACCGGCCTATAACCGAGGCGAGGTTCGTCCCTGCTCATCCAGGAGACCAACTCGAGTCGGCCTACGACGCTTGGCTCGACTGGGTTCGGGATGACCTGAACCCATCCGATCTGCAAATCCTTGTCCATACGGCGATCGCTCACTACCAGTTCGAGACGATCCATCCGTACCACGACGGAAATGGTCGCCTCGGGCGTCTGATTGCAGTGCTGCAGCTGATGAGGGCTGGAGCGCTCAGGTATCCGGTCCTCTCCATTTCGCCATGGCTCGTAGAGCGCAAGGACGAATACAGGGATCACCTGTTCAGACTGAGTCTGACGGGCGACTGGGAGTCGTGGGTGAGGTTCTTCGTCGAGGCCGTTCGCGCCGAGGCACGCCGGTCCCGGGCAAGGATCGACCGCCTACTCAGACTCCAAGATGCCTTGGGTAGGCGTGTTCGCGAGCAGATTCCGCGTGGACGGCTAGTGCTGAATATCGTGGATGACATCATTGCCTTCCCGGTTGTCACCGTCGCCGACGTCGAACGCCGATACGGAACTTCGAACCAGGCAGCCCGAAATGCCGTGAATCGATTGATTGACGAGGGCTTCCTCGAACCCCTCGACGAGGCCGTGTACGGACGGCGCTTCTGGAACCCTCGCGTCTTTCAGGTCATAGGGGAAGGCTGACCGACACCACCGGCTCTGGTGTCTGTCATCGTCGCTCCGACCCGCTCGTCGCGACGAGGCGAAGTGAGTAGAGCGCAGCGTGCGGGACGCTGAGGCTGCCGGTTCAAGTCCGGCCGTCCCGACTCAGGAGACCGCCAGGTCAGAGCCGCCCTTCTGGGCGGCCCCTGGTGTGCGGAGTTGGTTTCATCGCGCCTCCATCGCGCGTGTCAGGCGAGTCCGCGGCCCTGGTCTTGTTGGGGGAGGAACCGTTGGCCGAGTCGGTCTGCTGCTGTGCGGTCGGCTTCGGTGGTGGTTCGGGCGTAGACGGCGAGGGTGAGTCTCAGGTCGGTGTGGCCGAGTCGTGTCAGATCCCCACCTCGAGGTGGAGAAACTCGAACCAGATCGAATTCCAAACTGGGACAACGATTGGCGAGTCTCGATCAGAGTCTCTAACACCGGTGAGAGCGACGAATTCTCGGCATATTTGCTCTCTCCGGTCAGCGGTGTGGCAAATCAGAACTACGGAGACATCAATCTCCAGTGGGACACGGTGAACACGCCATTTTCAACGCTGATCCAGTGGAAGCCCGAGCGGCTTCACATCGCACGTGTCAGCGCTCGCCGGACTCTCAGGTTCCTTAGCCCGGGCCAAACGGGTGGTCAACCGCGTGAGTTCCAGCAGGCCGAGATCAAGGTGACCGACAGTCCAGTGTCAGCTTCGATCGTGTTCAACACGCGTGATGGGCGGTGCCAGAGTCGGCGGATCGAAATCCACCTCGACCATGAGAACAAGCCCACTCTCTACCTTGGAGACGCGGAGGCCTGCTGACTGACTTCTTGGTCAGTCGTTAGCCACCCAGACGACGAAGCTGAGCGAGGCGTCTCTGTAGTGGGCGGTGACTCTCCAGCATCCCGGCTCCGGAAGCTCGAAACCGGTAACCATGAAGGTCCCATAGGAGGGAGAGGTGGGAGAGGAACTGGCTCCACCTGATTCTCTGACTTCAATGGCGGGAGCCAGCCCGTCTAGATGGTCTCCCGTGATGGTGATCTCCGCGGAGTCTTTGGACGAGAGGTGTTCACTCCACCACAACCACTTCTGCGTCAGGCTGCCGTCTGCCCCGACTGGTAGATCTCTCCAGACCTCCCCCTTCTCGTCGATCTTCGTCCAAAGATCAGGGGTTCCGTACCAAACGGAGTCATAGACCGAAGGCAGCTCTTCGGGAGCCTCCGGCGCGGGGGTGAAGGCATTGTCACCGGGTACGGTGATAGGGCACGAGTCCGGGACATCCTTCGGCACCTCGAAGTCGACCTGGACGTTGGGCAATGGATCTGAAGGCGCTGACGAAGCGGGAGCCGACTGGGCGAGAACTTCTGGCCTGGTCAGCACAACTACGAGGCCAAGCGCGATTAGGAAGACTGCTCCAACCGTCGCCAGCAAGAGAATCCTGGTGCTGCCTTCCTCGGGCCTCATGCAGGTTGCACACGAACAACCGCTCGGAGCCCCCAGGCAATGGCTATCGCTTGGCCGACCGCCGCCAATGCCCACATGATGCCTCCCTCGTCTTCGATCTCGATCATGATTGTCTCGGGGTAGGCGTCCTCGACCCGCAAGGCTCCAACCGTCTGAGGGAAGGGAACCACTGCCCAACGGCCGGGCTCGAGCTGGACGTTGCCTTCGTAGATTCCTAGCTCGGCTCGGCTCAAAGGGACATTCGTTCCTGTTTTGAGTGCGAGTAGTGGTCGGCCCTCGTCGTCGACCTGGTTGGCTGGAAACACGGCTACGAGCCCGTTCAGGTCGGGCGGATCGAAACTGTCGATCAAGGCTTCGTCACCGCTGATCCTCACCTCGACGTGGACTGTGTCTCCCCTTGGTTCCACTTCCATCTCGAACGGCGGCATCTTGGCCGAGGCTGGAAGTGCGGTGGCGACCAGAGCGGTCGTGAAGAGAAGGAGTCGCCTCATCCCGTTTCCTCGTACACGTAGCTGAGGGTTGCACCCTTGTAGCTGGCTTCGACTTCCCAGCATCCCGCCTCACCGGGATCGATGCCGGCGATCATGAACCAGCCCTCTTCCGGGGTGTAAGCGTTGGTGGCTTCGCCACCGTTGTCGATCACGACAGGTGGGTCAGTGTCGAGGCGGGTCCAGGTCACCGACACCTCCGGCTGCTCTTCGACGATTCCACCGGGGAAGTTGACGCTCCACCACGCGCTCTTCCGTGGCGAATGCTCACCGTCGACAGATAGTGCCGTCCACAGTTCCTCAGACCCGTACCAGACCATGCCCTCATATGGGTACTGACTCGGCCAGACGTCAGGGGCCGGGAAGTGCTCGGAGTATGTGACGTTCTCAGGCTCGCTGACCACGAATCCGGGTTGCGGTGGAACAGTCACAGGACACTCGAAGTCCGTCTTCTTCCCGATCTGTGAATCTTCGGGCGTGTGTGTTTCGGCATCTGTCGCGATCGTGGTTGTTTCTCTGCCATTGACCGTTGTGGTCGTGGTTGATTCCTGGGAGCCAGGGTCTCCAGGCGGAGCCGTGGCGGGCATCCCGCAGGCGGCCACCACCAGCGTCAACACGACGAGCGCCAATGGAATGCGCCTTCTTGAACTCATGGGGTTGCTACACCGTTCCTTGCCTGTGTCCCTTCTTCATCTCTTTTACACCGCCGCAGTAGCCGAGGTTCCTACTTTCTTGGAACCCAGAGTGGGCCGGCGGTGTAGCAAGCGATGAGAGATTCCGTGGAGGGCCGTCCACTGGATGAACAAGATCTGATCGCGAGCGCGAAGAATGGTGACACCCGAGCCTTCGAGCAGTTGGTACGAACACACCAGGGGATCGCGCTGCGGGTCGCCTACCTCGTCGTCCGCGATTCATCAGAGGCCGAAGACGTGACTCAGGACGCCCTAGTCAAGGCATATCAATCACTCGACAGATTCCGAGCCGAAGCCCCGTTCCGGCCCTGGCTGCTCAGGATTGTCCGCAATGAGGCTCTCAATCGGGTGCGGAGCACCAAGCGGCGTGAGAGGCTTGCGCTTCAGGTCGCCAACGACCCGGTCTCAGGGGATGCGGCCCCATCTCCTGAGACCGAGGTCATGTCCGAGGAAGTGCGCGGACGATTGCTCGGTCTGATCGAGGATCTGCCGGAGCGGTATCGAAACGTCATCGTCCACAGATACCTGCTCGATCTATCGGAAGAAGAGACATCGCAGATCCTCGGGGTGCCCGTCGGAACCGTCAAGTCTCGTAGCTGGCGGGCCGTGCAACGCCTCCGCAGGAGCCTCAACCCCGAATACGGGGATTCCGAATGACCAAGAAGACCCGGCTCGAGTCGACGCTGACCTCGCTCGGTGATGCCATCGACTGGCCCACCCCGTCCCCTCATCTGTCGGCACGGGTGATTGCTCGTATCGAATCTGAGGAACCACCGGTGGCCGGCCGTACGGTCTGGCGCCGACCCGCACTCGCAGCGATAGCTGTCCTAGTGGTCTCCTTGGTCTTCGTCTTCTCGCCGTCCGCACGGCAAGCGGTAGCCGATCTGTTGAGCGTGGCCGGCATACGCATCGGTGTCACATCAGAGC
This sequence comes from Acidimicrobiia bacterium, assembly GCA_046756405.1. GTDB lineage: Bacteria > Actinomycetota > Acidimicrobiia > Spongiisociales > ZC4RG35 > JBHHWH01. Next base: position 4,974 of record JBHHWH010000052.1, read on the forward strand.
AGACCGCGACCAGTGGGGCTGAACTGAATCTCGGGGAGCTCGTACAACTAGACGAGGTCGGAGACAGGGTTGATTTCCAGCTTCGCGTGCCCGGCGGCGAAGACCCCGGGGTGCCCGATGCCGTCTACCTGAGCGAGAGCGGTCACGTCACCATGGTTTGGGTCGGCACGTCGAGTCTGCCGGCAGCAGGCGACACCGGCATCGGGTTGCTCCTTACCCAGTACGCCGGGAACAGTGATCAGGAGGTCGCAGAGAAAGCAATCGGACCAGAGACCGGCGTGCAAAGACTCACGGTGGAGGGTCAACCTGCGTTGTGGATCGAAGGCGCAGCCCACACATTCACCCTCTTGGACACCGAGGGGAACCCGATCCAGGAGACATCCCGACTTGCCGCGAATGTGCTCCTGTGGGAGGCAGACGGTGTCAACCACCGGCTGGAGACAACCGGTGGCCTGCAAAGCGCGTTGGCCATTGTGACTGCGCTGGAGCCAGTTCCGTGAGCAGACGAGCAGTGACCGTCCTGCTGGTCGTGAGCGTCCTGGTGCTTGCCAACGCCGGGATCGCACACGGGAAAGGGCCCGAGTCTGTCACGCTCACTGGTCCCGGAATCGACGCGCCTGTCGAACTGATGGACGCAGTCGATTGGCCGATCTCCTGTGACAACTCTTGCCCACCAGACCCGATGGTGCGGCTGATGGAGCAGTCAGGCCTCTGGTATGCAACAGGCGACCTTCCGGTTGCAATCGATGAGCCTGAAGGTGATCTTGGCCCCCGCCACGTCTTGACGTGGGTCAGAGGAGGATTCGACGGTGATTCCGTTGAAGAGCGGACTTTCCACCAGTCCATCTACCTACAAGCCGAGGATGGACCGGTGATCCACACTCCCGAGCAAGATGGCCTGGTGGATTGGGGATCCAATGTCTTGGGATGGTTCCGAGCGTCAGATGATCTTCCGGACACCCTGGCTTCACTTGGTGCCGCGCTGCCCGGCACAGGAGTAACTGGGTCGGTTGCGATCGGAGCACCTGGACGCATCGGACTCTTTGGAGCCATAGCTTTGGCGGTACTGCTTCTCATCTGGGGCGTGCGGCGCAATTCAGCCTCAACAGAACCCGAGCGAATCTGAGTTGCGGTTCGCCAAGAAGTCCCAATCGGCCACCGCGCCTGACGGACGGTGACGCCAACAACGAGCCCTACTGCGAAGCTGTTTCATTCTCACCGCTTACGGGCGTCTGCATCAAGCGGGCACCGAGCTTCATCGCCGCCGAGCGGTCGCCTTCGGTCGTGGCTTGCGCATAGATGGCGAGGGTGAGTGATGGCGGATCCGGCCTTCACCATGGAGCAGTTCCAGGAGCTGGAACAGCTCTGCCCCGAAGACCTGTTGTACCTGTACCAGGTCCGCGACTTTGGCTCCTGAGCCTCAGGTTGGATCTCACCGTCGAAGCCGTCGACGGCGCGCACGCCACCAGCAACACCCCCACAAGAATCAGGGGCCTCAGATCACGGTGCGCAGACTTTCGCGGCAACAACCTTTCGCCACCTTCCCTCACAGGATCCTAGGACCCTGATCGGATCCCGAGCGACGCCTCCGCGACCTGCCGATGCCGGTCGAGAGCCAGGTGCTACTCGGTAACAGCAGAGGCGGACAACCATCCCCCAGTGATCAAAGCGACCACGGCCAGCACGCCGACCACCGCCATCACCGGCGGCCATCTCCCGTCGGGGGCGAACAGCCAGACCAGGCCCATCCACACTCCCACCGCCGCCACGATCACTGCCGCCGCCACGGGCACCGCCACCGACCGCAGAATGGAGGTCGCTCCGACCAAGGCAGCACCAATCGCCACCGGAACCGGATCCACCAGCACGGCGGCTGCCAGACCGGCTGCGCCCACCAGTGTCACATCGACGACCTGGACTCGCCCGACAGACCAGCCGGCTACCGCGGCCGCCAACCCTGCCAACCCGACGATCATCACCAACGCACTTATCGGCAAGCCACCAACGGCGGCCACGCTCACCGCCGGACCCGCCCGCGTAGCCCACCAGAGAAGCAGGGGCGAGAGCAGCGGAGCCGCTGCCCACCAACGTCGCCCCGACAGACACCCCCACGCCCCAATCGAGATCACAGTCCACACGAGCCACCGCACCGGCTCCGGCGACGCTTCCACAGCCCGAGTCGCTGTCATGGCCACGGTGAAACCAACGACCAGCACCGACGCCGACACTCCAACCGCCACGCCCCGTCGAAACTCCGGTACCTTGAGTCGCCTCATGGCTGCGGACATTCCTCGTTGACGGCCCTCCATTGACCGGGTGCGAGGGCCTCCGGAACCGCGTCATACGCCACCCAGGCCGACGGATCGTCCACATAGGCATCGAAGCTCGGGACGTCGGCCTGATACCCGAACTTGTCCTCAAGACACTCCGCCGTGGCCAGCTGCTCCTCATACACCATCTGCCACTCCTGTGGCGTCACAGGGCGGGGACGGGGCGGAAAGCGAAACAGCCCCTCCACAACACACAGACCGTGAGCCTTGGACACCACGGGGTCGTCGAGCGAGAGACGTCCCACGTCCACGGCCGGCCCCTCGGCGGCGTCGATGACTTCGGCCGGATAGCCTTTGCCACGGAGACACCCGGCCACGAACCCCGCGAAGGCCCGGTCGTAGTCGATCTTGGTGGGGAACGCGTCGTACGGCTGAGGATCGATCCCGTCGAGGTCGATCGTCGCCATGTCCCCGTCTGTTAGTCCGAACCTTTCGACCACCTCTGCCACATAAGTGAGACGGTATTGCTCGATCGCCGATGCCCATTCGGCGGGCAGGGCGACGGAGATCTTCGACGAATCATCGCTCGATTCTGGACCCGCAACGCCGCTCATCGAGCAGGCTGCGGTAAAAAGGATCAAAGCGGCGACGAGTGCCTGGGACCGAATGTTCATGAGTCATTCCGTATGTCGAGCATTCGGTCGCCAGGTCCGCCTTTCACGTCCCCGTGAAGAAGCACCCTGCCTTCGTGTAGAGCTTGTCGCCCCAATCCGCGTACGCGGTCCAGGCGTCACCGCCGCCGTCATAGCGCCGATACGAATAGGCAGACGCATAGCCGAGCGACCCGAAGTGGTAGTTGAGGCCAGAGGAGACATAGTTGTAAGTGCTTCCGTCATCGGATCCGTTTACCCAGTCTCCCCACGCCGTGGCCAGCGTCATGTCGTCACCACGCACTCGCGCGCTCAGGGTGTATCCGCTGTTGCAGTCGCCTCGATACGACTCTGTGTACGCCCAAGCCGTCTCTGGCATCAAAGCCAGGAAAAGTGAGGCGACGAGTCCTACTACTGCGATCCTGATCCCCTTCATGAGGACCTCCCTTCTTTCCTTCGCTCTCGGGCGTCCCAGGGCCCGAGCCCCATGGTCCAAAGTGAACCGCGCTAGGCTCACGCCGCCGCAACTTATTCCACACATACACACGTGTCAAGAGCATCACCGGATCACCACTCTCCCGCCTTTCTTCAAGGGATCCGCAATACCCGGACGGGGTCTCGGTAGGCGGCGACGAGGGATGGGGGGAGGGCTGCGGTGGTGGTGGTGAGGACAGCGAGGATGCCGATGGCGAGGGTGAAGGTGGGGTCGGGTGGGGTCCCGGTGAGCCGGGTGAGCACGAGGCCGGTGCCGAGGGTGCCGACGGCTGCTCCGACGACAGCGACCACCAGGGTCTGGGTGGCGATGAGGCCGACGATGAGGGGTCGACGGCTCCGAGGCTGGCGGCGCAAACGCCGTCACCACCAACAGCGCGACCAGGGCTAGGCATTCTCAGATGACGCTGCACAGACACCGAGAGGCTACGGCAACAAACCTCGCCTACGGCCCGTATTCGAGGCCGAGCACATCGAAGAGGTAGAACAGGTTGGCAGGACAGATCTCCTCCAGCCTGGTGTAGTAGGCGACAGGCTCCTGAGTTCCCAACATCACCCCGGTGTAGGGATGCCAGATCGCCCCGTAGGTCTCCACGAACACCTCCGGCGACGGCGGATCATCCACCGGATAGCCCTCCGCCAACATGCACTCCCGCACATACAACAGCGCCGAATACTGCTTCAGCAGATCCTCCTCGCTAAACACCTCGGGAACACCGAGCTTGGCGAACAGCCGTTTCCGGCAGATCTCACCCACTTCCATATAACGGTCGAACTGCTCCGGCGGTACATCACTGAGAATCGCCAAGCTCTTCTCCTGGATCTCACCGTCGAACCCGAAACTGCGCAGACACTCCAACTCGAACTCTTGCCGCTCCAGGGTCGAGGCCCGCACCGCACCGGGAGGGGCTGTGGTCACCGGAGTAGACGGAAGCAACGCTGCGATCTCCTCGGCGGTGGCCAACGGCACCGACGCCAACGTCGTACCCGGACTCGACGGCGGCACCGCCAACCCCGGCACCGTTGTCGATGGGACCGCAAGCCCTGGCACCGTCGTCGTAACAAGCGATGTCGCAGCCACAGTTGTCGACGGCTCCGAGGCCGACGATGCACACGCCGCCATCACAAGTACCCCCACGAGAATCAGGGGTCTCAGATGGTGTTGCACACCCGTCATCTAGAAACTGCTGCTGCGATTCTCACGGTCAAGAGAGGCGGAGAGTCCACAACCTCATTCTGTCATATCGGACATAAGGCACTGGCCTTGGTGTTGGTCCCCCCGGCCACCACCGTCACATACTGGGTCCCGGTGTGGTCACCCCAAAAGCTGCATAGGGCCACTTAGGAGATCCAGGAGGAAGCCGACTCCGGACAGCTGTGCCAGGCCGTATCGGAGTACAACCTGGCATGAGATCACAGGACTCGCGGCGTCACTCGGATGCATAACTCCACGGGTTCTGGGGGCATGTCTCGTTTATGGCATCCCACTCTTGACGTGAGAGATGGTCGGGAAGCTCGTCATACGGATACCAGTTACCGCCGCTGTCCAGGTAGGAATCAAAGGATGGAACCTTTACCGCGTATCCCAGGCCTCGAACACAATCCGCCATTTCCAAATAGAGTTCGTAGAACACACGGTGTTCTGCAGGTGTTTGCGGGCTTGGAGGTGGCCAATCCAGATATCGAGCAAAGACCTCCGATTTGCAGCCCTGCATTATTTGTTCGTCTCGCTCTGTAACACCTTCGCCCACGAAGCCCCCCCCGTTCGGAACTCGACGGATGGACGTGACTGCGTTCTCTCGTAGGCACTCTTCGATGGCCTCTTCAATCTCGACATCGGTCACTTTGGGACGAAGACGCTCACGGGCCGCTGCCACCTCGGTCGGCGCCACAGTCCCCGAAGAACACGCTGCGGCCAGAAGAGCAAGGGTCAGCGCAAGCGAGGTGAGGCCTGACGATCTCACGCCTTGATGATCTCACGCGTCGTCTTCACATCCAGGCCACGAATACCAGGTAGATAGAACTTCGCCCCAGATGCGATAGTACGCGTCGTTAATCCACTCTTTCACCGATCCGTGCTCCAACTCAGAGCGGTAGGCGTTTGCATAGTCTGTTTCCCAGGTTCCGCCGTTTACATCATCCGCGTAGAACTCTCGAACTCCGTCCGCTTCGATGTCCAGCCATGTGTAGAAGGAACTCTTCCACCTCGCCTTCGTATACACATGGCTCGGACTCCCACAGCTTTTATAGCCACTCTCCGAAGCCGCCATCGCCGGAATTGCGAGACCTATCAATAGTGCGGCTACTACCGCTGCGATCCTGATCCCCTTCATGAGGACCTCCCTTCTTTCCTTCGCTCTCGAGCCTCCCCAGGCCCGAACCCCATGGTTCAAGGCGGCCCACTCAGGGGCTCACCTCCCGCCAACATATGCCACACACACTCACACCTGTCAAGAGTTCGGGACGGTCGCTTTTCGCGCTCTTCTCTCAGGGGATTCTGAGCACCCGGACTGGGTCTCGGTAGGCGGCGACGAGGGCTGGGGGGAGGGCTGCGGTTGTGGTGGTGAGGACGGCGAGGATGCTGATGGCGAGGGTGAAGGTCAGGTCGGGTGGGGTTCCGGTGAGCCGGGTGAGCACCAGGCCGGTGCCGAGGGTGCCTACAGCGGCTCCGACGACGGCGACTGTCAGGGTCTGGGTGGCGATGAGGCCGACGATGAGGGGCCGGGAGGCGCCGAGGGCGCGGCGGCGTCCGAAGTCGCGGCGGCGGGTGGTGACCGCTCCGTAGACGTTGAGGCCGGTGAGGATGAGGCCGACGGCGAGGACGATGGTGACCAGCCGGCGTCCGAACCGGCCGAGTTCGCCTTGGACGGCGGCTCGGATGGCGGCCAGGGTTTCTGAGGTCTGCACCGCCACCGAGGTGGGGTCTTCGGGTCCGAGGAGAGTGAGGGCGGCGGCGGCTACGGGGGCGACGTCGGAGGGCTGTTGGGTGAGGATGTGGATGGAGCGGAGGGTGGTGTCTTCGGGACGGGGGACGGTGAGGAGGCTGCGGTTGAGGAAGGCGAGGGGGTCTGTGGCGTCGAAGGCTCCCACCACCGCCAGATCTCCCACCTTGTCTCCTGTCACTCCGCCGTAGGGGTAGATCAGACCGAGGGTGGTCTGGGCGTCGGGTCCGACCAGCACGAGCCCGGGTTGGAGGTCGCTGCGGTCCATGGTGAGCTGGGGTGGCGGGTTCCCGTATAGGACCCGGACTGGCGCTGGACTGCCTTCCGGGTTGCCCGCCGAGCGGACGTCTCGGGCGGGTCCGAGGCCGATCACCCACTCCACCCCCGACAGCCTGCCGATCCGTTCTACTGCGGCCGGGGTGAGGCCTGCGGTGCCTTGGGTGTCGGAGATGACGATAGATCGGGTGCCCGCAGCGTCGATCTGGGCGAGGACCTGGCGTTCCGCCTGGACGGTCTGGCCGGTGGTGGCCAGGATCACCGCGCAGGCTGCGGCCACGATCAGGCCGGTTACTGCAGAAGCCACAGGCTGAGCTACCGCCGTCCGGGCCGCCTCGGAGACAACCCGCAGCACCTTCACAGTTCCAGTACCCGGTCGCAGACTTCGATGATCGTGGGATCGTGGGTGGCGATGATCACCGTTTTCCCTTCCTGGTGGGCGGCGGTGCGGAGGGCGTCTACCACTATCCGGGAGGTGTCAACGTCGAGGTTCCCGGTGGGTTCGTCGGCTAGCACCACGTCGGGGTCTGTCAGCAGCGCCCGGCAGAGCGCCACCCGCTGCGCCTGCCCACCGGACACCTCCCCAGGCTTGTGGTCGGCCCGCAGGCCCACTCCGAACCGTTCCATCAGCTCTGCGGCTCGCCGTCTCGCCTGCCGACGGGACATTCCCACATACACCGACCCCTCCACCACATTGTCGACCACCGTCCGGGAAGCGTCCAGGGCCGCATCCTGGAAGACGAACCCGATCCGCTTCCCCCGCAGCACCGAACGCACCCGATCCGCCAGACCCACCGTCTCTGTTCCGTCGATAACGATCGACCCTTCCCACGGCGACAGCAACAATCCGATCAGATACAGAAGTGTGGACTTGCCCCGCCCTGAAGGTCCGGTCACCGCCGACACCACCCCAGACGGGAAGGTGAACGACAGGTCGGTCAGGATCGCCTCTTCCTGCCGGTATCCGAACGACAGGCCCTCTACCACCACCATCAGCTCACCCCTCCGACGGGATCAGGATCTCCGTGCCCGGCTCGACTCCTTCCACCACCGCCAGCCCATTCGCCGACTCGACAATCGTCACCGGAACCAGGCTCCCGTCGGCCAGGGTCAGGTGCGGCTGGTTGCCGGGGTCGGTGGAGATAGCCGCTACCGGCACCACCGGCCCGGAAGTCTCGGGGATCACCACGATCTCCGCTTGGAAGAGGGTGCGGTCGGACAGGTCCACCCAGTCGGCGCAGACCACCCCGCATACCGGGCCGCCATCAGCCCCGGAAAGGACCAGATCCAACTGGCCGAACTCGGGTGACTCCACCGCCTTCTCCACCCTCGCCTCCCACACCCCTGCCGGATAAGTGACGAACACGTCGGTCGACAGCGGTACCAGACTCCCCTGTTCTACCGCCAGCGGAATCCGGAAAAACGGAGCATCCGGCACCAGCAGCACCGTCTCCTCCCCGCCCGAAAGCCTTGCCCCCACCACCAGCAGATCCCCCAACACCAGCCGGGCCGGAAGCTCCGGCACAAACACCACATCCCCCGGCTCCACTATCCCCGAATCATCGATCCCCAACACCTTCTGCCATGCCTTCACTGCAGCACGAGTCGACCGGCCGAATACTCCATCCACTTCGCCGTCATAAAACCCCAGGCCGGCGAGGAGAGCCTGAAGCTGGGCCACATCAACACCCTTCGACTTCAACGACAACCGACGAAACGACGGGACGGTCCCTTCCGCCGTCACCACCGGCCGCAGGTCTACCGTATACAACACGTCCCCCGGCGACACCACAGCACCAGGTTCCAGCTCCACCGAAGTCACCACCCCGACAGCGGCATTCCGACCCACCGGCACCAGCTCCCACGACGCCACCGCAGTAAAAGAAAACGACCGGCCCACCGAACCCGCCTCCACCACATACGACACCGGCCCCGACCCCTCCGCCAGCGGATCCTCCGGCGGTTCCAACGCCACCCGACCCGCCCACCAGCCAACCACCCCAGCACCCACCACCAACAGCAGCACCACCAGAACCGATACCAGTCTTTTCACCGGATCACCCCCTGCCAACATGTGACGAAACCCTAAGCGGGACAGAGGGAGCACGCAATGAAAGACCGGGTGCACCCCGGCGAGTCGGATTTCGCCTTTGACCCCGGAACCCCCCCTCATGTACTCTCAACATGTCGGTGAGGGCCGACATCTCAGGCAGGCGAAGTCAGGGAGGAAGGGATGCGACACGACACCAGTGGTCGAGGGGGTGACGGCACCGGTCTTTAAGGCGACTAATAGTTGCGGGTTTTGTCGTTGTGGTGATGGGAATCGGAATGTCGGCCGCGTTCGCCACGACCAGTCCGGTTACCTCTCCGGGTGTGCGTCGGCGACATACACCGACTTTCACCAGCTGACGGCTGGCGGGTTGGTGTACAACTATCTCGATGACCAGGTGGACCCCCCCCAGATCGCCGGTACGTTGCCAACGAAGGGCGGGACGGGAGGCGAAAGGGGAAGTCCTCATGAAGTGGGGTAGGAAGCGAGCCATCCAGGCGGCGATCACCGCCGCAATGGTAGTTGTTGTCGCTCTACCAGCGGCCGCGAATCACACGGGTCAGTCATCTGACACCGACTCCGTCGTATGTCAGGGTCCCTTGCTCGGCGACTTAGATTCTCGGGGATACGGTTACCAGTGGCAAGAGCACACTCACAGCGGGCAGACCATCTCGGCCTCGTCGAGTTCAGGCTGGTATTACGCGTGGGTTGGATGGGGCCTGCACACCAGTGGAACAACCCAGTGGGTGACAGTGACAGCGGGAGGTCAGAACACGAGCGCAGTCGGATACTGTCCCGATTCAGGGATTCGATGACCCACATCAGTTGGGTGGGACTCACCACCAGGGCTAGGCGTAACACTCTGAGACTCGATCGGTACAGACTCGGGCTGCTAGGGCTGGCCGTGCTCGGAGCCCTGGCAGGCTGCGTCTCCGAGAACGGGAGCGAAGGCGCCGAACCGTTGGAGCCGCAAGCTCCGCTCGTGGTTGAGGCGCCAGTGACTCAAGTGACCGAGCCGTCAGGCACTGCGTTCCTGAGCGAGGCTGAGCTGAGGGACCTCCTCCCGGCGACGCCAGTCACCACGCCAGCCCCAGGAGCGGTGAAGGCATCCGCGGTGGAGAGACAGGAGTTCAAGGCCGGGTGCCTCAGGGAGGCTGGATTCGCCGCGGTGCTCCGCCCCGAGGACAACTCTGTTGTGGTCGACGTTTCCGAGGATCAACGCGAGGCGTACTCAGAGGCCAGTACCCGCTGCCGGGAGTTGGAGTTCGCTCGGTTCGGCATCGACGCTGATCCCGATCTCACCAAGACGTTCCGCGCCCTCCTCTATGTGCGTCAATGCATGATCGAGAACGGGTACGAGGTCACCCAGCCACCCAGCCTGGAGACCTTCATCGAGTCCCACGGCTCGGCTTGGCATCCCTACGACGGAGTAATGGCCGACCCTTCCTTTACACGAGAGGAGTTCCAGGAACTCGAACAACTGTGCCCCCAGGATCTCATCTACTTGTTTCAGGTCCTCGATTTCGGCCCCTGAGCGGTCGGCGACCCACCGGCACTAGCTCCCACAGCGCAGTGAAAGTGAACGACCGAATCGAACTCCACCCGACCCGACACCAGTGGCCAGAGGGACGACACGACCCTTCCGCGCAGGACCGCAAGGCAGCTCGTCGTCGTGGGGTTCCTCGCGGTAATGATGGGAATCGGAATGTCGGCCGCGTTCGCCCACTAACAGTCCGGCTACCTCTCCGGGTGTGCGTCGGCGACATACACCGACTTTCACCAGCTGACGGCTGGCGGGTTGGTGTACAACTATCTTGATGACCAGGAACTATCAAGAGCACCGACTTTGGTCACGGAGATGTCCGTTGGAGGCGCAGTGGATACTGGGGTGGCAACGAGTGGGCTGTCTGGGGTGATCACCCGAGCAACGGGACCGCATCAGCTCACTGCGGGGGGTAGTCGATTCTGCACCTAGGCCTGAGACGAACGGCCCTGTTTGCCGCCCTTGGGGTGGCCCTGGCGGCCTGTGTGGGTGGATCGGCTTCTCCAGACGCATCGACCACCACCCTCGAACCCATCGGACTCGAGGACCTGGCCGACCCTGAGGTCTCCTCTCGAGCCTTCGCAGAGTGCATGACCCGCAGAGGGTTCAAAGCAACGGTGTTAGAGAACGGTGATGTTTGGATTGATCATCCCAACGAGCAGCGTGAGGCAGTAAGGAAAGCTTCGGACGAGTGTGACCAAGAGCTGGTAGCAGCGGGCATCACCCCAGATCCCCGCCGGCCTCCCTCCGAGGAGCTGCTCCGCCTCGACTACGAGCGGGAGGTCGCCATCGTCGAATGTCTCGCCGCCAACGACTATCCGGTGAGCGAACCGCCCTCCTGGGACGCTTACCTGGAGATGAGGACTGCCGAGCTCGCCGAGGAAGAAGAGATCCCCCACTGGGATCCCTTAGAAGAGGTCGACAAGACCGGGAGCGAAGAGCTTATCCATGAGGCCTACCAGGCCTGTGTCCCCAGGCTCAGCGACTTCCTGGAACGACAGTCCAGCCAGCCGTAAAGGTCCAGGGTCAACGGCACCACCCGGGCAATCGCAAGTGACGTCCTCCGTGTACCCCATCGCGCGTCCATCGCGCGTATGGCGCCGTTTGCGGCAGGCCAGACCCGTCCCCGCGACACTCTGAACTGCGGTTTTGGTCCATAGCCGTCCGCTGTGATTCGCCCCTGGTGATTTCGGGACGCTGAGGTCGCCGGTTCAAATCCGGCCGTCCCGACTACAAAGGTGCTGGTCAGAGGCTTGCAGCCAAGCCCTTGGCCAGCACTTCGGTCGTTTCATCGCCCAGGCTGTCGGATGGTTGGATGCCGGTGTTGAAAGATACGGCGTCATGACATGGACTCCGACGAGCATCGACCCTGATTCCTGGTCTTCAGGCTCAAACTGGGTACTTGAGTCCGGTCTCAAGTTCGGGAGCGCTTTCCGCGTGAGCGGACATGACATGACCGACGCCGGTCCGATCGGCTCTGGAGGAACCGTCTACCAGCCCACGTTCGAGTATCAGTTCGTGTTGAGCGCATCGAATGTTGCATTGGACTACGAGGGCACATTCATCTGCACCCTCCCAGCTTGTGAACTCGACAGGAATGTTGACGATTCGGACAACAGGAACTACGCCGTGGTCTCTGGCATTCCCAAGGCGATCGAGGCTTACGGGTCTTGCGCCGTGGACATTTATGTCATCAAGGGCTCTGTTGGCTCAGCCAATATCACTCACATACCAACTGCGGGCGCGTACGACGAAGATTGCGGAGACGGCGGGATCCCGCAACGCAGTGTCGAGAACTATCGTCACTACTACAACAAGCAGCGTCAGATTTCGCTGGGCAGCTTCTACGGAACCTTCTACGGGTCGCTTGTTACGGACAACACGTTTGACCCGTGCCCTGGGTCATGGGGGTTCAGTGCCGGAGGTGTTGACTACTGGTGCGCTACCAATTCCGGTGGCCCGGAGTCTCCGGGGAGAACCACAATCCGTCCGAAGAGCGGTCTTTCGGAGGGGTACGCATACCGCATCGTGCCTGATTGATGATGTGGGTGGTGCTGCGGAGCGTTGTTTCGTAGCTTGTGGAACCTCGACGGGTGTGGCTCTCGATGTGCCTGGCGACGGGGGTTGGTACGTTTGCCGCATGGATTCAAACTTCTTGCCCACGGCAGGGCAATTGAACTTCGACTCAACCGCCGACAATCTTCGAACTCATCTGGGCAACGGCAAGGTAGGCACCCAGCTTCGAATCGATGCCATGGCTACCTACGGGTTCTCCACGTACAACCCAGATAATCCCGATCCCTACATGGACAACAGGCGGTGCAACAGATTCGTCTGGCCGTAGGCCAAACACAGCGCACTCTTCTCCGCGTGATGGCTGCGCTCATAATGAGCGCAGCCATCACGGTAGTTCTCTGGGCCTTGTGGCCCCTCGACGGATATGGTGAGCCACTCGCTGACAGTGTGGGGAGCGAGCTGTCGGCCTGCGTGAGGGACCAGCTGGCAGCAGCGGGGGCATTCGACGGTTGGACCATTACAAAGGGAGACGTGAGCAACCTGGCTCTCCGCCACGCTGCGACTGGCAGAAAGCGGGCCGTGTACATCACTGACGGTCAGCTCCTTGTGCCTGTGCCCGTAGGCGCGGACTACAACGAACCGACCACCTGCCGATAGCTCGACGACTCCCGATCGTTGCCCTTGTGCCTGCTTCAGGTACGGAGAGGGACTCAAGCAGCTTCGAGGGCTGAACAGGGCCTTTGGAAGAGACCTCTCCCACGGTGTCGGTCTCTTCGCACCTGTTGGTTGCACTCTTTCCTTGTTTGGTCCGCGCCATCAAGCGTCAAGCATTGCCTGACTAGCGCGAGGTGAGAGGAGCTTCGATCGTCAGGACCTCGAATCACACTGAGGATCACTTTCGCGGCTCATCGGATTTCAGCGGGGGTGAGGGTGTTGAGGAGGTTCCAGTTGGGTCTTCCGGTGTAGAGGAGGGCTCGGATCCGATAGTTGCGGAACCGGCGGAATCCGAACCCGATGCGTTTGATCCTCTTGATGAGGTTATTGATGG
>JBHHWH010000053.1:0-17396 GCA_046756405.1 Acidimicrobiia bacterium
CAGACCTCGTCGTCGACCGCGCAGGAGATCTCGACGCAGAGGACGGTCCTGTCCGGAGGGTCATCGCCATCGCGGTAGTTCTTGGGCTCGGAGATACGGGTGAACGCCACGCTCTCTTCGGGGAAGTAGTGGGCGTCGAACTCGGTCCACTCCTCGGTGGGGACTACCAGGTACACCAGGACCATCGCCCGATAGTCGAGGGTCTCGGCCGCCTGTCTGACCCCGACCGGAGGGTCGAGAAACCGAACCAGGACGGTGACGGGGATCGTCGAGAGGATCAGCTTGGCCGACAGCGAGGCCCCCGCCGTCTCCAAAACGATGCCGGAATGCCCCCTGGAGATGGCGGTGACCGGCGAACCCAGTCTGACGTCCGCGCCCGCATCCCTGGCCGCTTCGGCGAGTTTCCCGGCGATCTCCCCGAACCCGCCCCTGGGATAGAAGAACTCGTTACCGGCCCCGCTACGGGAGAGCGCCTTGCGGGCCAGCTTCCAGGGAGAGTCGGCGGAGATGCGGCGCCGCGCCTGCTCTCCGGAGAGTTCGTCGGGTGCAACTCCCCAGATCTTCCGGGCATAAGGGAAGTAGAAGAGCTCGCCCATGGGCCCACCGAGCCCGGTGGTGACGACGTCGGCGAACGTCGCGGAGCGGTTGGGGGTAGCAGCGGCCCGGGCCGCGCCGAAGCCGAGTCGGGCCACCGTCGACGGACGGAGCCGGGTCAGCAGATCCGACGCCGAGATGGGAAAGGAAATCCAGGAATCGTCGAGGCGGATCCTCCCGTGGCGTCGCCGAACCTGGATGTCGTCACCGAGGATCGACCGCAAGTCGGCGACAATGTCGGGCTCGATCGACGGATGGAGACGGTGGCTCCCGTAGTCGACCGACATTCCGGCGATCTGAGTTCCGGCCGTCAGACCACCGGGCGTCTCCTCACGCTCGAGGACAGTGACCGGGATGTCGCGTCGGGCGAGAAGCCAGGCGGCATAGAGGCCGGCCGGCCCGCCGCCGAGCACGACGACCCGGCTCAATGAGTCGGTTCGTCGACCTTCGTCGGCGGATAGGCGACGGCGCTGGGTCCCCAGTCGGAGAGAGCGACGTGGTCACCCCGGGAGAAGGTCGGCGCGGCGATGGCCACGCGTTGTTGCTCACCGCCGGAGAGAGTGTCGGGCATGCGCTTTCCGAAGCCGGACAGGGCGACCATCTCCAGGGTCTCGGCGATGACGGCGTCCTTGTCGGGGAAGTCCTTGGGAAGGCCATAGGAGACGTTGGCGGCCACGTTGAGATGTGGGAACAGTGCCCAGTCCTGGAAGACCATGCCGATCTTGCGACGCTCCGGCGGGATAGAGGTATCCCGGTCGATGAGTGTCCTGTCGCCGAGGGAGATCGTGCCCGAGTCAGGGCGCTCCAAACCGGCGATCGTCCGCAGCAAGGTGGTCTTGCCGCAACCGCTGGGCCCGAGCAGGATCACCGAAGAGCTCTTTTCGACGGTGAGACCGATCTCCCGTAGGACTTGCTCGCCTTCGAAGCTCTTGGCGACACCCCGGACCACCAGTCGCCTGAAGGTGGTGGGTTTCACCGCACCAATGCTATCAACAGGTGCTCCAGACCCAAACCGTACGGCGCTCCTGACAGCTCTCACGATTGCGGCTGTTCCTGTCTCGCCAGACGGGCTCCGATGGCTATGGCCGAGCCCCGCCGTCTTCGCTCCTGGCCTAGGTAGATGGCGATGGGCACCATGGCCGAGACGACGATGAGAAGGGCGGGAATGGCGGCTGCCGCCCACCGCGATTCGGAGGCGAGCTCCCAGACCCACACCGAGGGGGTCGTGAATCCAAAGGGGCGGATGAGGAGGACGACGGCTAGCTCCTTGAGCACGTCGATGGCGACGAGGACCGCTCAGGCGGCAGCGCCGGCCCCGGCCAGGGGGAGGTAGATCTGCTTAATCGCCCCGGCAGGGGTGGCGCCGAGGGTATGGGCCGCGTCGACCGTGGACGGGGTGATCTTCTCCATGCTGGCGTCGACCGAGCCGTATCCCAGGGCCATGAAGCGAACGATGTAGGCGTAGACCAGCCCGGTGAGGGAGAGCAGCACGAGACCCGCCGGATTGGACCCGGCGGCTCCGCTCACCGAGCTGATCACGACCAGGACACCGATCGCCACGACAGGCCCGGGCACCGCATACCCGACGGTCACCAGGTGGGCCATCCGCTTCACCAGCGGTGAGCCGCTGATCCGGGCACTTCTACCGGAACACGTTGCCTGTTCCACGGCCGACGATCCTGGGAGGGCTTGACTAACTTCGGCTGCAACCCAATTGCAACCCAACGCCACGTAATCGGGCACCACGGCCTGGTACGGGGTGAACAGCCACCGGATGAGAATGCCTGCATAGACCGCCTTTTCACTACATTCCGGTACTGCTCAATACGGGCGTGATCGGATTCAGGTCCCTGTGGGAGAAATCCCGTGGAGGTTCGAGTCCTCTCGTCCGCACTCAGAGACCGAGGGCCTCCATCAGCGCCCGGACCGCCCTCGCCCGATGGGAGAGCGTGTTCTTCTCTTCAGGCCCCATCTCCGCCAGGGTCCGCCCTTCCACCTCGAAGACTGGGTCATAACCGAAACCCTCACTTCCCCGGGGTTCGAAGGTGATAACCCCCTCCAGCACCCCTTCGGCCACTACTTCCTCTCCGGAGGGGAACACCAGAGCGACCACGGTGCGAAACCTCGCCCTGCGGTCCTCTACCCCCTCCATAACCTCCAGCAGCCGGGCCACATTGTCGGCGTAGGTGGCGTCGGGACCGGCGAACCGGGCGGTGTGCACTCCAGGCTCACCTCCCAAGGCCGCGACCTCCAGCCCGGTGTCATCTCCCAGCACCGGAAGCCCGGTAGCCTCCGTGACCACCCGCCCCTTCAACAGGGCGTTCTCCTCCAGGGTCTCCCCCGTCTCCTCAACATCGGGCCAGTCAAGACCCCTGACGATCTCGTCCACCATGCCCGTCGGACTGAGCAGCTCCTCGATCTCCCTCACCTTGTCCGGGTTCTTCGAAGCCACCACCAGGCGGGGAATCAATCCGCCACCGCCCGCCGCTGGAGATCGAACAGCTCCGCCATCCCCTTCTCCGCAAGGTCGAGGAGCTGGTCGAGTTGGGCTCGGCTGAAGGCCTCCCCCTCGGCGGTCCCTTGGACGTCCACCAGAAGACCCTGACCGCTCATCACCACGTTCATGTCCACGTCGGCGTTGACGTCGAGCTCGTAGTTCAGATCCAGCACCGCCTCGCCGTTCACCAGGCCCACCGACACCGCCGCTACTTCGTCCTTGATTGGGTTCGCATCCAGGACGCCACGGGAGACCGCGTCCTCCAGCGCTTGATGCAGAGCCACCCAACCACCGGTGATCGCCGCGGTTCGGGTGCCACCGTCGGCGTCGATCACGTCGCAGTCGACCCGCACCATCCTCTCCCCCAGGGCTTCCAGGTCCACCCCAGATCTGAGGGCCCGGCCTATCAGCCGGGAGATCTCCTTCGCCCGGCCGCCGCTGATGTGATCCCGGGGAACCCGCTCCGGTGACGACCCGGGGAGCATGGCGTACTCGGCTGTCACCCATCCCTTTCCGGAACCCTGCATCCAGCGGGGCACCTTCTCATCCACCGATGCGGTGCAGAGCACCCTGGTGTGACCCATGGAGATCAGCACCGACCCCGGCGTGGCCAGGGTGAAGCCGAGTTCGAGGCTGACGGGCCGAAGCTGGTCACGGGGGCGGTCGGTCATAGGCTGCAACGCTAACCCTTCAGACGTCGAAGGCCGTACCAGGCACCGCCAGCGCCACCGGACGATCGAAGGCCACCTCCGCCTCATGTACCGACCGGGCCGGATCGAAGTATGGGGGAATGTGGGTGAGCACCAGCCTTCCCGCTCCCACCTCCCGAGCGATCGCACCGGCTTCGGTGGCGGTGAGATGCTGAAGGAAGTCCGAGTCCTGCCGCTGGCCTTGAAGCGAAGCCTCCGATAACAGGACGTCCACTCCCCTGGCCTCCTCCCTCCACGACCCTCCCGGACCGGTGTCGGCGGTGTAGAAGAGACTGCGGTTGCTGGCCTCCCAACGAGATCCCAACGTGGGCACTGGATGATCCATCTCGCAGAAAGTGACCTCCATCGCCCCGAAACGAAGCTTGTCACCCGTCCAGATCGACCGGAACTCGAAGGTCTGATACAGCTCCGAACCGGGGCCCTTGTCAAGGAACAGGGCGATCTTGTCCAACAGCTCCTCGGGCGCATACAGGGGAACACCCCGGCGGGGTTCGGGTCGGTAGGTCCAGGCGTGGAAGGCCGCAAAGACGTCGGAACAATGGTCGGGGTGCTGATGAGAAAGGACCACCGCGTCCACCAGGTCGGGATCCACGGGCAGAGCCATGAAGGTTCCCGGACCGGCGTCACACCACACCCGTACGCCGTCCTGTTCGAAGAGGTACCCGGCTGCGGGACGGCCCGGGGTGGGGAACGTCCCCGACGATCCGATCACGTGCACTCTCACGGCGCCAGCCTTTCTTTGATCCAGCGGTCGCCGTCCCGGCGGTAGCGAATCCGGTCGTGGAAACGATTGGGTTGACCTTGCCAGAACTCCACCACGTCGGGTATGAGCCGCCAGCCTCCCCAAAACTCAGGCCGGGGGATTTCGCCGTCTCCGTAAGTCTCGGCCACCTCTGCATAGCGAGCGTCGAGTTCTTCTCTGGAGGAGACCACTTCGCTCTGGGGCGAGGCGTGGGCGCCGATCTGGGCGCCCCGGGGCCGGCCGGCGAAGTAGGTGTCGGCCTCCTCCTCGGAGACCAGGTCGACCTTGCCCTCGAACCGCACCTGACGGTGGAGCGGAACCCAAACGAAAGCGGCGGCGGCGCGAGGGTTGGCCTTGAGCTCGCGACTCTTGCGACTGTTGAGGTTGGTGTAGAAGACGATTCCCTCCTGGGACAGCTCCTTCATCAGCACTGCCCGGCAAGAAGGGACTCCATCAGGGGTGGCCGTGGCGAGGACGAAGGTGTTGGGCTCGTCCAGGTCGGCCTCCAAAACCCCGGAAAACCACGACTCGAACTCGGTGAACGGGTCGTCGGCCATGGCCTCCTCATCGAGACCAGCCTCCTCGTATTCCTGTCGCAGCCTGGCAGCCGTCGAATTCACCCGGGGGACGTTACCGGCTGCTGTTGCGGCTAGAGGCGCTTGGCCACCTCTTCCAGCATCACCTCGGTGGCGCCACCACCGATGGAGCTGATCCTCACGTCCCGGTACATCCGCTCGATGGGAGTCTCCGCAACGTACCCCATGCCACCGTGGAACTGGACACAGTCGTATACCACCCGATTGATCAGCTCCCCCAGGTAGGCCTTCAGCTCGGAGACCTGCCGGACCGAGTCGGCTCCCTGGTCGGTAAGCCAGGCAGCGTGGTAGGCCAGCTCCCGGGCAGCGTCCACCTCCGCCTGACGCATCGCCAGACGCTGACGTATCGCCTGCTTCTCCCAAAGGGGGGCTCCGAAGGCATAGCGGTTTTTCACATACTCGACAGCCAGCTCGATGGCCTTTTGTGCCTCTCCCAAGCCCTGGCCGGCGACGGCGAGCCGTTCGTTCTGGAAGTTCTCCATGATGTGGTAGAAGCCGCGGTTCTCCTCGCCGATCAGGTGGTCCTCGGGCACCCACACGTCGTCGAGGACCAACTCAGCGGTGTTGGAGCAGTGCCAGCCCATCTTGTCCAGGGCCCGACTCTGAGAAAAGCCCGGCGTTCCTTTCCCCACCAGGAACAGCGAAATCCCCCTCGATCCCTTCACGTCCGGGTTGGTCTTGGCGGCGATGAACACCGCGTCGGCGATCCCCCCGTTGGTGATGAACATCTTGGTCCCGTTGAGCCTCCATCCGTCACCATCCCGGCGGGCGGTGGTTCGGATCGCCGCCACGTCTGATCCGGCGTCGGGTTCGGTAACTCCAATGGCGGTGAGAATCTCGCCCGTGGCCATCTTGGCCAGCCATCGGTCTTTCTGGCTTTTGCTGCCGAACCGGGTCAGGTAGGGGGTGGCCAGGTCGGTGTGGACCAGGACGGTGATAGCGAAGCCTCCGGCGGTGCAGCGTCCCAGCTCTTCACCAAAGGCCACAGAAGCGACATGTCCCAGCCCTAGGCCGCCGTACTCCTCGGGGATGCGCAGCGAGAAGAAGCCCAGCTTCCCCATCTCGTCGAGCACCTCCCGGGGAACGGCCCGCTCCTCCTCCCACTGCTCGACGTTGGGCACGATCTCCCGTTCGACGTACTCCCGTACCTGGAGACGAATGGCTTCTAGATCATCGTCGATGTAGATGGATTTCACTCCGGCTCCTCCGCGGCGAGTAGGGCCCTTCCAGCCTTGCTGTTGTAGACGAGTTCGTGCTCTGTGCAAAACCGGTGGGCTATTCGAGCAACTCTACGAGCGTCGACGCCGTGTTCGATCCCGAGCCCGTCGAGCAGCCAGACCAGGTCCTCGGTGGCCACGTTCCCGGCGGCCCCCGGGGCGTAGGGGCAGCCGCCCAGGCCCCCGGCGGAGGCGTCCATCTTGCTGATCCCCCGCTCCATGGCCACCACCGTGTTGGCGACCGCCTGGCCGTAGGTGTCGTGGAAGTGGACCCCGACCCGTCCCGCCGGGACCAGTTCCAGGACCTCGTCGAGGAGTTGTTCGACGTGGGCCGGGGTGGCCTTGCCGATGGTCTCGCCCAAAAAGACTGTGTGGACGCCCCACTCGATCAGCGTCTCCGCCAGGTGGGCCACCCAGTCGGGGTCTTGTGGGCCTTCGTAGGGACAGTGGGTAGCGGTGGAGATGTAGGCCCGGAAAGTCAGGTTCTCCGGGGATTCGAAGAGGATGCGGCGGATGCGATGCATGGACTCGTCCACAGTGGCATTGATGTTGCGCTGGTTGAAGGTGTCCGAGGCAGCGGTGAGCACCGCCAAATGGTCGAGACCTGCCGCTACAGCAAGCTCCAGGCCCTTCATGTTGGGGACCAAGCCGATCAGGGTGACATCTTCGGCGGTGACCGCCTCGACCACCTCGGCGGCGTCGGCCATCTGGGGAACCCATTTGGGGCTGACGAAGGAGACGGCGTCGAACTGGGTAAGGCCGGCCGTGGCAAGGGCGTCGATCAGGCCGGCTTTAGCCTCGGTGGGTAGGAACACCCCCAGGGACTGGAGGCCGTCTCGGGAGGACGACTCGGTGATGGTGACCCGTTCCGGCAGACTCACAGACGGGACGGTAATGGGGTCGACGAGGTTTGTGGGCCATGGGCGAGGACCTCACTGTCGAGGAGCTAAACCGGCGCTTGGCGGTGATCCAGGACCGGCTCGGCGGCCTCACTCCTGGCGCTTGGGAGGGACCGGCGGACTCGACGGTCATCAACGAGGCGATGCAGGGGCCCAGGGCGACGACGAGCTCGTACGCCGGATAGCCCAACTGGAGGAGATCCTCGTCGAGCGGGGAGAGCTTTAGCCCAGCGGCGCGAACAGGTCGACTGGGTTGCCGTCGGGGTCCAGCACCGTGGCGTAGCGCTGGCCCCAAAAGGCGTCGAAGGGCTCCAGGTGGCCCGCGTACCCGGCTTCGGTCAGCTCGGCATAGGTGGCGTCTACCTGCTCCGGTGAGTCACACAGGAAGGCAAGTCCGATGCGGTGACCCCCTGGACCGGGCGGCTGGTAGTCGGAGAAGCTCCTCATCACCTCGACGGTGTCCCAGGCGACCCTCATTCCCCCCACCGTCGTCTCTACGTGGCCCTCTTGGTCGAGCTCGGGGTCCAGCTCCATACCCAACCGTCGGTAGAAGGCGAGGGCGCGGGCCATATCCTCTACGACGAGTCCGACGAGGTCGAGTCGTGGTGGCATGGTGCGGTTCTAGCAGAGACCGCCTAGGCGGTGCGCTCCAGGAACGCCTCGATGGTCTCGGTGTGGATCGCCCGGGCACGCTCGGCGGTGATGCTCCGCCCCATCGCTACCCAGGCAGGCACCCAGATGGCTATATCCGGCATCGGCCTGCACAGGGCCACCGCCTCCCAGTAGTCCAAGTTGGGGAGGTCTTCTCCGCTCGCCTCCCGATAGGCAGCCACGAAATGGTCGGCGACCCGGTCCATCCCCAGGTAACGGATGTCGAGGGAGCAGTAGGCAATGTCCATTTCCCGGTCGGCCGTAGCCGGATACTCCCAGTCGATCACTGCTCGCAGATCGCCGTTCTTCCACAAGGTGTTTCCCGGCCAGAAGTCGGCATGGCTGAACACGGGGGTGTGGGACACCAGCCGGGTTTGGAGGTCGAGGAGACGGCGAAGGAGGCTCTCACCGAGGGGGTGTTCGAGGATCATCTCCGGAGAGTCTTGGATCTTTTTCGCATCCTCACCGACGCCCGGCTGGAAGATCTCGCGATCGTGGTCGTTGAGCCCGATGGCGTGGATCCGGACCAGGGCCTCGGCAAGCCGCTCCGCCCACTCGAAGGGATGACGGGGAGCCAGGTCGGGAGCTCCTTCGACAAAGGAGACGATTATCGCCGGCTCGCCGAAGATTCCTTCGGTGTCGATCCACAGCGGTGCGGGCGCCGGAACACGCACCCGTTGCAGCAGCTCCAACGCCCTCGTCTCGCGAGCAGCGACATCCTGACCGTTCTCCACATACCAGGGTCCGTAGCGGCGGAGGACCATCCGGCTGTGGCCATCGGCGAGGACGTCCATGGTGCAGCTGAGACCGCCCTCGATACGCTGGGCATGGCGCAGCTCGCCCGCGCCGAGGGCCTCGCGGACGCGTGCGAGTTGTTCTTCGGTGGGGAGGGGTGCGTCTTGCATGAAGTTGTGGAGGTGCGGGGAGTCGAACCCCGGTCCGTCGAGCCCTCGGCGGTGGCATCTCCGAGCGCAGTCGTCAGCGAGCTTCGACCGCAGGGACTCTGACGACCAGTTTCCCTGGGCCTATCCGGAGTTGATCTTGACCGCCCGGTCCCGGAACCCCGGGCGGAGCATCCCGCATTGCGACGCCCTGGCCCGGTCGGGCGGGAACCGGCCGGGAGGACGGGCTGCTTATTTAGGCAGCCAGTGCGAAGTTGTCTTCGGCACTTATTGGTTGTTCCGGTTTGTTAACGAGGCCCCGGAGACCCCGGCTCGCTTCCAACGCCTCAACACTCGACGTCGAAACCGTTACACCCCCTTGCGGGTTGTGTCCTCCAGGGTACCGCGCCGGGGCGCTCCCGTCATTCTGTTCCTGTAAAGGCCCAAATCCGGACCCTGGTACATTAGGTACGCGGACGGCGGCGGGTGGCCCGCTCCACCTCGCGGGCGTGGTCGCGTTCGCGGAGGGCTTGGCGTTTGTCGTAGGTGGTTTTACCCCGGGCCAGGGCCAGCTCCACCTTGGCCTTCCCGTTCTTGAAGTAGACCTTGAGCGGGACCAGGGTCAGGCCCTTTTCGGCGATGGCCCCGGCGATGCGGTCGATCTCCCGGCGATGCAACAACAGCTTCCGCTCCCGCTCCGGGTCGTGGCCTCCCCTGTGGGCGAAGCTGTAGGGGGCAATGTGAGCACCCACCAGGTAGACCTCGCCGTCTCTCACCATGGCGTAGGAGTCCTTCAACTCCAACCCTCCTGCCCGCAGCGACTTCACCTCCGAGCCGAGCAGAACCATGCCCGCCTCGAAGGTGTCCACCACCGTGTAGTTGCGCCGGGCCCGCTTGTTGGTGGCGACCACCTTGATGTGCTCGGTGCCGCCGGGGGAAGCCACTTAGAACCCCGTGGGGACCTCGGCTCCGGTGCCTTCGGCATCCCGGAGGTAGCGGCTCAGGCCCAAGAGCGACCCCAGGATCCCGGCGATGGTGCCAAAGACGAGGAAGGCCAACCCCCAACGGAGGAAGAAGTCGGTGCCCACGTCGAGGCGGAACAGGGCAAAGGACTCCCCCGCCTGGGCCAGGTTGGAGGAGCCTACCCAGACGGCGAAGACCGCCAGGGCGGCGCCTACCAGGCCTTCGATCATCCCCTCCAGGAGGAACGGCACCCTGATGAACCAGTTGGAGGCCCCCACCAGCTTCATGATGGCCACCTCCTCCCTACGGGCGTAGATGGCCAGTCGAATCGTGTTGGCGATCAGCACTACCGCGGCGAGGCCCAGGGCGATCGCCAGGCCTAACCCGAGGACGTTTAACACGTTGGAGAGGTTCTGAAGCTGCTCGATGGACTGCGCCGCGGTGGTCACCTGGCGGACCACCTGCTGCTGCTGTTCAAGCCGGAACCTGACCGAGGGGTGAAGCGAGATGTCCTTTAACTCGATGCGGATCGAAGCGGGCAGGATGGTCGGGTCGATGTCCAGCAGCTCCTCCTGGTCGGCGAAGAGCTCCTGGTATTCGATCCATGCTTCGGCCTTGGAGACGTAGAAGGCATCCTCCACCTCGTCCCAGCTCTTCACCTCCTCCAGGAGCACCTGGTGGGCGTCGCCGGGGACTCCGTTCTCCCCGGCGTCCCAGAGGAAGGCGATCATGTGCACCCCCTCCTGCCAGGCCAGGGTGTTGACCCGCAGGATCTCGTTGACCACCAGCGCTCCGAAGGCGAGAGAGAGGGAGATGAAGACCGCCAGCACGGCTCCCACAACGATGAGGAAGTTCCGCTTCAGGCTGACAAAGGCCTCGCGGATGAGGAAGGCGATCTTGTTCATCCGGTGCTCGTTTCGTAACCGCCCACCTGGTCGTCCCGAACCACCTTGCCGCCTTCCAGGGCCACTACACGGCGTTTCATGGCGTCGACGATGGCGTGGTCGTGGGTGGCCATCACCACCGTGGTCCCGGTGCGGTTGATACGGTCGAGAAGCTTCATGATCCCCACCGACGTCTTGGGGTCGAGGTTCCCCGTGGGCTCGTCGCAGAGCATGATTGGAGGCCGGTTGACGAAGGCCCGGGCTATGGAGACCCGCTGCTGCTCACCGCCGGAGAGCTGACGGGGATAACGCTCCGCCTTGTCATCGAGACCCACCAACTCGAGAACCTGGGCCACCTGACGCTGGACAACCGAGCGGGGTCGGCCCAGCACCTCCAGCGCAAAGGCGACGTTCTCGGCAACCGTCTTGTTGGGCAGCAGCTTGAAGTCCTGGAACACCGTGCCTACCGAGCGCCGCAGATAGGGGATCTTCCACTTGGGCAAGGTGGTGACGTCCTTGCCCAGCATCCAGATCTTGCCCCGGGTAACCGGCTCGTCGCGGAGCATCAGCCGGATGAGGGTGGATTTTCCCGATCCGGAAGCGCCGACGAGGAAAACGAACTCCCCTTTCTGGATGTCGAGGGAGACGTCGTTGGCGGCGATGGTGCCGCCTTCGTAAACCTTGGTGACGTGTTCGAGCCGGATCATTCGCTCACTGGAAGTTTCGCAGGAAAGGGTTCAAGAACTGGGGATCGTTGGGAACGGTAACCCCGGCCCGGCTCCTAATCGGAATCGGTCCCGGTCTCGTGTTGGGCCCTTCGCCAGCGCAGATAGGCCTCGATGAATCCCGTCAGATCCCCGTCCAACACCCCTTGGACGTTGCCCACCTCATGGTTGGTACGCAGGTCCTTGACCATCTGATAGGGCTGAAGGACGTAGCTGCGTACCTGTCTACCCCAGGCGGCCTCTCCCTGTTCGCCGCGAATCTCGTCGAGGTGCTCGCGACGCTCCTGGCGGGCACGCTCGGCCAGTTTGGCCTTGAGCATCTCCATGGCCCGGGCCTTGTTCTGGAGCTGGGAGCGCTCGTTCTGACACTGCACCACGATGCCCGTGGGTATGTGGGTGATCCGCACCGCCGAGTCGGTGGTGTTGACGTGCTGGCCTCCGGCTCCCTGGGAGCGGTAGGTGTCGATACGGAGATCATCCTCGTCCACTTCGATGTCGAGGTCGTCGCCGAGATCGGGGACCACGTCCACCGCGGCGAAGCTGGTGTGGCGGCGGGCGTTGGCGTCAAAGGGGCTGATCCGCACCAGCCGGTGGACTCCCCTCTCCCCCTCCAGCATCCCGTAGGCACGGTCTCCCTTCACGGTGAAGGTCGCCGACTTGATGCCCGCCTCCTCCGCCTCGGTCACCTCCTCGACCTTCACCGAGAAGCCGGCGTCGGTGAGGAAGCGCTGGTACATCCGGGCCAGCATCTCCGCCCAGTCCTGGGCGTCCACTCCCCCAGCTCCGGCGTGGACGCTCAGAATGGCGCCGGCGTCGTCGTACTCGCCGAAGAAGAGGGACTCCAGTTCCAGATCCTCCAACTCGGCCGAGGCCTTCGACAGCATGGCCACGGCCTCCTCCTTCGCCTCCTCGTCACCGGCCTCGGCGGCCAGCTCCAGGAGCACCTCGGCGTCCTCGATGCGGGATGCCAGGCCGTCAACCTTCTCGAACAGCGCCTCGTAGCGGGAGAGCTTCTGGCTCACCTGGCGGGCGGCGTCGGGATCGTCCCACAGGTCAGGAGACGCCGCCCTCTTGCGGAGTTCCTCCAACTCCTTGCCCTTGGTATCCAGGTCGAGGAACTGCCGCGCCTCGGCGAGGCGGCGGCGCAAGTCGGCCACCGCAGCCTTGGGATCGCTGATCTCGAGCATGGGAGACATTCAGGCGGCGCCGTGGCAGCGCTTGTACTTCTTGCCGCTCCCGCAGGGGCAGGGGTCGTTGCGGCCGATCTTGTCCGACTTGGCCTGCTTCGGCTTGGCCATCGACCCGGCGGGCGCGGCCTCCACCCGCTTCGGCTGAGTCTTCGGTTGGGCGAGTTGAACGTGGAAGAGGTAGCGAACCGTGTCCCGCTTCACCGAGGCCACCATCTCGGCGAACATGTCAAAGCCCTCCCGCTGGTACTCGGAGAGGGGGTCGCGCTGGCCCATCGCCCGCAAACCGATCCCTGCCCGGAGGTAGTCCATCTCGGCAAGGTGCTCCCGCCACTTGTTGTCGATAACAGACAGCATCACCGAGCGTTCCACCTGGCGCATCAGTTCCGGTCCGAGTTCCTTCTCCCGCTCCTCGAAGCGGGCCATCGCCTCGTCCACGGCGAAGTCGATGACATCGTCGATGTCATAGTGGCCTTCGAAGACCGAGACGTCGATCTTGGTGGGATAGAACTGCTCCAGTTCCTGTTTGAGGGCGTCCCAGTCCCATTCGTTCTTGGGAAGGTCTTCGGAAACTTCGGATTCGACGATGCCGGTGACCACGTCGGCGATCCAGTCTTCGATCAGGTCCTCGCCGGCTGTGCCCTCCAGGATCGAGCGCCGCCAGTCGTAGACGACCTCCCGCTGTCGGTTCATCACCTCGTCGTATTTGAGGACGTTCTTGCGGATCTCGAAGTTCTGCGATTCGACCTGACGCTGGGCCCGTTCGATGGCCTTGGAGACCATCTTCGCTTCGATGGGCTGATCGTCAGGGAGCTTGAGCCTCTCCATGAACGACGACACCCACTCTCCCTGGAACCGGCGCATCAGATCGTCTTCCAAGGACAGGTAGAACCGGCTCTCTCCAGGGTCGCCCTGCCGTCCCGACCGGCCCCGCAGCTGGTTGTCGATGCGTCGGGACTCGTGACGCTCGGTGCCGACCACATACAGGCCGCCCGCCTGGAGCACGGTCTGACGGTCGGGCTCGATCTGATGGGAGAACTCCTCGGTGAGCTTTTTCAACATCTCCTCGTAGGAGGGGTCGTCGGCTTCGACACCACGACGCTTCAACTCCACCTTGGCCATGCCCTCGGGGTTGCCTCCCAGCATGATGTCGACCCCTCGACCGGCCATGTTGGTGGCCACGGTCACCGCTCCGGGGCGGCCCGCCTGGGCGATGATCTCCGCCTCCCGGGCGTGGTGTTTGGCATTGAGGACCTCGTGTTTGATCCCCTCCTTGTCCAGCATCGAGGAGATGATCTCCGAACGTTCGATGGAGATCGTCCCCAACAGCACCGGCTGGAAACGGGCATTGCGCTCTTTGACGTCTTCGATGACCGCCTTGAACTTGGCCAGCTCGGACTTGTAGACCAGGTCGGGCTGGTCGATGCGGATCACCGGGCGGTTGGTGGGGATAACCGCTACTTCGAGACTGTAGATCTGGGCCAGCTCGGCGGCCTCGGTCTCGGCGGTGCCGGTCATACCGGCGAGCTTGTCGTAGAGACGGAAGTAGTTCTGGAGGGTGATGGTGGCCAGGGTCTGGTTCTCGTCCTTGATCGGCACCCCCTCCTTGGCTTCGATGGCCTGATGCAGGCCCTCGGAGTAACGGCGGCCTTCGAGCACCCGTCCGGTGAACTCGTCGACGATCTTCACTTCCCCGTGGTCGATC
Organism: Acidimicrobiia bacterium; assembly: GCA_046756405.1. GTDB lineage: Bacteria > Actinomycetota > Acidimicrobiia > Spongiisociales > ZC4RG35 > JBHHWH01. The sequence continues at coordinate 14,252 of JBHHWH010000053.1, forward strand.
AGGTAGTCGACGTCCCTCTTATACAGCTCCTTGGCCTTGAGGGAGGTCTCCAGGTGGTGGACGAAGTCCACCGCGGCGTGGTCGTAGAGGTTCTCCACCCCGAGGATCTGCTCCACGAAGGCGACGCCCTCCTCGGTGGTGAGCACCTGACGCTTCTGCTCGTCGACGGTGTAGTGGACGTCGCGACGGAGACGGTTGGCGATACGGGCGAACTCCCGGTACCACTTGGCGGTGTCGGCCACCCGACCCGAGATGATCAGCGGGGTCCGGGCCTCGTCGATGAGAATGGAGTCGACCTCGTCGATGATGGCGTAGTGATGGCCCCGCTGCACCCGCGCCTCGAGGCTCATCGCCATGTTGTCCCGCAGATAGTCGAACCCGAACTCGTTGTTGGTCCCGTAGGTGATGTCGGCGGAGTAGGCGGGCTTACGCTGCTCGGGTGCCATGTTGGCCTGGATCAGACCGACTTCGAGGCCGAGGAAGCGGTGGACCGAACCCATCCATTCGGCGTCCCGAGAAGCCAGGTAGTCGTTGACCGTCACCATGTGGACGCCCTTGCCTTCCAGGGCGTTGAGATAGGCGGGCATGGTGGAGACGAGGGTCTTTCCCTCACCGGTTTTCATCTCGGCGACCATGCCCCGGTGCAGGGCCGCCGCGCCCATCACCTGGACGTCATAGTGGCGCTGACCGAGGACGCGTTTGGCCGCTTCGCGGACGACGGCGAAGGCCTCGACCATGAGGTCGTCGAGGGTCTCCCCGTCGGCGAGTCGCCTTTTGAATTCTTCGGTTTTGGCCCTCAGTTCGGCGTCGGTGAGCGACTCGAAGGAGGGCTCCAGCTCGTTGACCGCGGTTGCGATCCCCTGGAGCTCTCGCAGTGTTCTGCCCTCGCCGGCGCGGAGGACCTTCTGGAGGAGTGCCATAGAGATAACCAGACTACTGGCAACCCCGATTTGACCGACTTCACCCGCCGCCGTCAACGGGTCTCGATCAACCCCTCCCGGTAGGCCCAATTGACCGCTTCGAAGCGGGAATTCATCCCCAACTTGTCGAGGATGTTGCGGACGTGGTTGCGGACGGTGTTCTCCGAGATGTAAAGCTCGGTGGCTATCTGGCGGGAGGTCTTGCCTTCACCCACCAGGGCGAGGATCTCCAACTCCCGTCCCGTCAGTTCGGAGCGCCTGCTCACCGGCCAGCCGTTGTGTCGCAGTATGTCCCGGAGGGCACCGAACAGCTTGCCTCCCATCGACGGCGAGACGGCCGCCCCGCCGTCGAGGACGTCGTGCATCGCCGCCACGAGCCGGGGAAGCGGGGTGTCCTTGGTGAGGTAGCCCGCGGCTCCGGCCTTGACCGCGGCCAGCAGGTCTTCGGCGGATTCGCTGGTGGTGAGCAGCACCACCCTGCTCTTGGGGCTCGTCTTGATGAGCGTCCCCACCACTTCCAAGCCGGACATCCCCGGCATGAGCAGGTCCAACATGATCAGGTCAGGTTCGTGCTCCCGGGCCAGGTCCAGTCCGGTCATGGCGTCGGCAGCCTGGCCCACCACGTCGAAGCCCTCCTGGACGAAGGCGGCCTTGAGGGCCTCCCTAAACAGCTCGGCGTCGTCGACGATCAGGACGGTGGGCATTGCTCTTTGGGCAGGGGCGCTGGGAGGATCGGCTTACGGGTCACGGTTACCGTATCGGACGGGGAGACTAGACACTTGAGCAACCGCGTTGGCGGAGGCGGCAGCGGCCACTTGTCCCGGTTGGAAAGCACCCAGGGCGCTGAGAAGGGTGGCGCCCGTAGTCACCACATCGTCGACAACGATCACGTAGTCGCCTGGTGGACGGCGCATCCGAAAGGTGGGAGCGGGGCGGCTGTGGTCTCCTCCGGCCCGTCGGGGGTTGTGGAGGGGTCCCACGAGGATATCCCACACCGGGACGCCGAGACGTTTCGCCAGACGCCCGGCAATGACCCGGGAAGGGTCGACCCCGTAGCGCCAGCGCCTGCTCAGAGCGCGGGGCACCGGCACCACCGCCACCGAGGGAAGACGCGATGCCAGCACCGAGGCCACCAGATCGGCGTAGACCACTATCCCCCGGTATTTGAGATGGTGGATCAGCGTCCGGGCCGGGCCGGTGTGCTCGAAAGCGGCCACCAGCCGGATCCCACCCGGGAGCACCATGTCAGGAGCCGACCGCATCTCTTCGGCGCAGGCCGAACACAGCCAGCGAGAGGAGACCTGATGACAGACCTGACAGACCATGGCCCGCAACCTACGGGCCGGCTGGGACAGGCCTTAGGTGCCCTCCTGCCAGCCGGAGAGATAGGCGCGCTGTTCGTCGGTGAGCTTCTCCAGCCCTCCCCCGAGGTGTTCCAACTTGATGGCGGCCACCTGGTTGTCGATCTCCGTGGGCAGGGTATAGATCTTCGGCTCCAGATCCCCCGCGTTGGAGATGAGGAACTCGGCGGCCAGGGCCTGGTTGGAAAAAGACATGTCCATCACGTCGGCGGGATGCCCTTCTGCCGCGCCCAGGTTCACCAGCCGTCCCTCGGCTATCACCAGGATCCGGCGTCCGTCGGCAAGGGTGAACTCCTCGAGGTTGTCGCGGATCGTCTTGGAGCCCACCGCCTCAGCCCGCAGGGCAGCCAGGTCGATCTCGATGTCGAAGTGACCCGAGTTGGCCAGGATCGCCCCGTCTCGCATCCGGGCGAAGTGCTCGGAGCGCAGCACGTGCTTGTTGCCGGTGAGAGTTATGAAGACATCCCCCACCGCGGCGGCATCGGCGGCGGTCATTACCCGGAAGCCGTCCATGGCGGCGGACAGGGCCCGCACCGGGTCCACCTCCACCACGATCACGTGGGCGCCCATCCCGTCGGCACGGTCGGCGACTCCGCGGCCGCAGTCGCCGTAGCCGACCACCACCACGTTCAGTCCCGCCAACAGGACGTTGGTGGCCCGGAGAATCCCGTCGAGGGTGGACTGGCCGGTCCCGTACCGGTTGTCGAAGAGGTGCTTTGTGGCCGAGTCGTTGACCGCCACCACCGGCAGCCTCAGGGTGCCGTCTTCGGCCATAGCCCGCAGACGGATCACCCCGGTGGTGGTCTCCTCCGTCGATCCCAGGGGGTTCAGGTCGGTGCGGTCGGTGTGCAGCACTGTGGCCAG
>JBHHWH010000054.1:0-16309 GCA_046756405.1 Acidimicrobiia bacterium
AGCCCACCACCTCCATGGTGGTCTCCACCCCGATCCACAGCTCCCCCTCCACCTCAGCCACCCCCCAGACCCGGAACCCTGAGATACCAAGAAGAACAACTCACGTGCGTCTGACTTCGTGATAGAGATCCGCCGATTCCTAACCCAACGATGGAAGGCTGTGGGCCTGCATTGCGTCTGAGTTCGTGACGGTGTTCGGCCTGAGAAAATACCGGCCACTTGTGGGGTGGTGAGACCACGACTGGAGGTGGATGATGGCAGAGCAGAAGGTTACGAGCAGCAAGCGCCGAAAGAGGCGCCTGTTGACTCCTGCGGAGAAGTGGGAGGCGTTCTTGGAGGTGACCTCCCGCGAGCTGACCCAAACCGACACCGCCCGCAAGTGGGGGGTGGACACGTCGGTGGTTATCAAGCTGCGACGTGACGCCAAGGACGCGGCGTTGGCGGCGTTCGCTTCCTCCAAACCGGGTGGACCTCGGGATCCTCGTGACGTCGAGATCGAGATGCTGCGTGCCGAGATCGCTCGGTTGACCGAGGCGATCAAAGAGCAGGCGATCGAGTTGGCGTTGATCAGAGGAAAATCGCGTTGGGCCTGAACCTCGCCCGGGTCCCGCTGCGTTGTTCAGGCGAGGTCAAAGAGGGCCTCATCAAACTGCTCGACCAAGCAGTGGATTCGGGCTGGTCTCATGCCCGCGCCTGTCGGGTTCTCGAGGTGTCTGATGTGCGGGTGCATCGGTGGCGGGCCCGCCGCCGGAGACTGGGCACGCTCGAAGACCTCGCTCCGGGCGGCAACCCCGTGCATCGGATCCTCGACTGGGAACGACATGCAGTGTTGGAACTGGTCGAAGAATGGGGACCCACCGATCGCACCCACCGCAAGCTGGCGCATCGAGGCTCGTATCTGGGGAGAGTGTTCGTGTCTCCTTCAACATTGTTACGTATCACCAACGACGCTGCAGTGACACTCCCTGGGGAGCCACCTCGACCGTCCCGGCCGGCTCCTCAGCTGCCGGAGATCCCCTGGGAGCCCAACCGGATCTGGATATGGGATGCCACCCACTTCACCAGATGCGACCGGTCAGTCTATGCGATCGTCGATGTCGTCTCCAGGTTCTGGATCGAGACTTTGGTCACCACCGAACAGACCTCCACCCAAGTGCAGCTGCTGTTCAGTCTGGCGCTCGAATCCCAAGGTCTGTTGGATGGAGAGGGCCGGCCGCTCAAACGACCGTATCGGAGCGTCGGGGACCAACAAGGTCCGGTGTTGGTGGCGTGGTCGGATAACGGACCCGAGATGAAAGCCGGCGACACCCGCACCTTCATGGCGCTCATGGCCATCGTCCAGCATCACGGACGGCCCCACACTCCCACCGACCAGGCACCCATCGAATCGTTCTTCGGACATCTCAAAGGCGAATGGCCCCACCTGAGAAGGATCACCGATCCTGCCGTCCTCGACATCGAGCTGGACAGGGTTCGGGCCGAATACAACACTGTCCGGCTGCACGAATCGATCGGCTATGTCACCCCCGCAGACGAGCACTCCGGGAGAGGCGCCGCCATCCGACGGAGACGATCAAACGGGATGAACAAGGCACGCAAAGATCGGATCGACTACAACAGAAACAACCCGCCCGAGACCCGACCATGAAATGGGTTAGGAATCCGGCCATCTCTATCAAAGAGTCAGATACACCTCACAACATCAGATTCGATACCGTCAACCATGCCTATGGCCTCCACCCTCGGCGGTTCTTTCCACCACCAAGAGTCGCGAGGCCATAGGTCACATCACGGCATTTCCAACACCGCTAACCGAAACCCCCACCCCCGACCATCGCGATGAGCCCCTAAAGAACGATGCCTATGGGCCCGGATCCACACCGGCGTCGACGATCTCCGCCATACCGTCGCCGCCTTCACCCACCGTCAAGACACCCAATGGCTGATCGGACGACACGGCCACCGCACACCCCGAGAGGCCTACACCGACTGGCAACAGGAGGTCGCCGCGTGATAGAGAACAGAACTCTCCAAGGAACCGGGTCCAGTTCAACGGCTAGCACTCAATATCCGGCACCAAATCGCAATACTCGATTCCGCCTATCAGCAAAACGACACGGTCCACACCAGAGAACTGCAGGCCTGTCTGATTCACTAACTCCCAGATCCCTCCGGCGATCGTGAAGAACCCGGTCTCTTGTTGGACCACATCGTCCAACTCCACGGTGAGGTTCGATCCGCTCAGTCTCACCCCGATGAAGGCGTCGGCGGAGACCGAAGTAAATACCGAGAAATACCCGTCGGCTCGTTCGTTCTCGCTTAGACCGCCACCAGCCACGAGGAGTCTCATTGCCCAATCGATGGGGTCCTCCACGTCCGGCGGCACCTCCCTCGGAAGGAGAATCGCGAAGGCGTCCTCACCGAAGCAGTAGACAGCGACGCCCACGAAACCTTCTTCTAGCGAGTATGTCGGAGGAGGCGTGGTCTCGCAACGCGACTCCGAGCTGCCAGCCGTGGTGGCGACCTTGGTCGTGGCCGTGGTGGTGGTAGTGGTCGCCGCCATCGACACGCCTGGGCCTTCCGGCTGGGTCGAGACCGCGGACCCGGCGTTGGGAGCTAGAGGCTGCGGCTGATCGCTCGAGACCGTGCAGGCGGACACTGCCACCGCGACGAGCACAGCAGCGACCGAACTACGGCCTGTACTTCTCAAGTATTGCTCCGTAGTCTGCTACAAACCTCTCCTCCAACTCCGCTCGCACTGACCGGGCAGTGGATCTCCATGCTCGCGAGCAGGAGTCGTCCGCCGTCAGCAGGGCTTGCACTCCGTCGGATCCCAGTTCTGTCACGGTTTGTGCCGATAGCTGGCGATCAAGGGCCTCCCTGTCAGTAAAGTCGTAGCCGTTTTCTGCCATGCAGTCCACCCACGCGCGCTCAGCTGCGGCCACCCTCGGATCGGTTCTAATAGCTCTGAGCATATGGCTGAACTCAACGGAGAGAATCTGCCTGGCGGCGTAGACGCCAGGCATCGCCCGATATGCGTCACCTTCGCACCCGGGACCGAAAGAGTCGAAGTAGGCGCGCTCGCGCTCGGCGACGGTCAACTCCTCAAACGGCTTGGCGAAGACAGGAGCAGATACCTCACTCGCGGGATCCGGGACACCGAGCCACGCCATGAAGAAGGCTTCTCTCTGCCGTGACGTAGGCAGTGCCATTCCCAACTCGACATTCGGATCGACATCAAACTCCTTGAGGGCCGCTGCCACTTCGGTAGGGCTCAAGCCGTTCACCAGAACCGACGTCCGTCGAACCAGGTAGTCGAACCCCTTCGACGTCATGCATTGCCTGATTAAGCCTTGCCTAGCCAGGTCTTCCTCCTCGAACAGTGCCTCATCCCGAGCCACATCGTGGCCAAACCCGGGATACTCGGCCAGGGGAGACTGCTGCGGGTTCTGAGTCGAGCCCATTGCCGACCCTGCGGCAACCAAGACAAAGATGCCCACGATGATCCAATTCCTCATCTGTCACCCCCTCTAGTAGATGTAATCTGGCGGATAGCCAAAGTAGCGATCTACAGCCCAGCCGATCCGCCACGCCCAGTTGTACTCATCGTTGAGGAACTGAGTTCCTAGATTCCAATCATGGAACTCAATCTCGGAATAGGCGGCCACAGCGATCGTATTACAGAGCTCTGTCAGCGTCGGTCCTGTTCCATTACATCTGAAGGAAGTGCACGGATCCGATCCGTTAATATTGCATTTCTTGTCGGGGCTCCCGGGAGTCGCACCCCCAAGCGTGTAGGCAAGGTGACCCGCCAGCACACTACCGTTACTACTTGTATAAATGATCCGAGCACCGGTCCCATTCGTTGATGTCGTACTACACCCTCCGGGACGGCCCGATCCCCCATAGGCATTCGAATGGATCGGAATGTGAAGATCAGCACCCCAAGCGTTTGAGCTGTTCTTGTTCGTACCCGGGCCGTTACTCCCGATGCGGACGTAATACCCCCGAGTGACCAGGTTCTGATACTCCCCCCGGGAAGCACTGCCACCGATTGTGGCCTCTTGGGCTATCCCGCGAGCCATAGTTCTCTCTGTCTGTCCTTGACATTCGCCCCTCGCGCCCGCCGTAGCGGTGTGATAAGCCGGCGAGAGGTAGACCCTGTAGCCGTTCCAGGGCGGTTCCAGATACGTGGTGTCCGCAGCTACTCCAAGCGCACCGACCACCATCGTCAAGGTAACTGATAGAGCTAGAACTCCGAGCGTGTGAGGGCGGATTGCTCGACGCAACGCCCTAGATCCCAATCGAACCCCGCTTCTCCCACGACGAAGACCCACACCGGATAGTGTGAGTGGCCTACCCATGATGTCCCTCCTCTGTCTTGGTTCGCCCCCTACCGGCATCATCAGATACGGCTGCAAGGGCGTGCGACCCCTCGATTCTGCCAACCCGAGCCCCCCATGTCTATAGGGGTTTTCCCCCATTCTTCGAGAATCGGTCTCTGTGGAGAATGAAAGCGAAAAGAGCCGACTCGTATCACCGGTCTTCTTATCCGAGTGGGGATCGACAGGTTCGGATGCGGGGCGGATTGCGGGCTTGTATCAATGAGGGGTCCGCTCGTTGGTGGGCGGTGGCCACGTAGGGTGGTTTCGGGAGGGATCCCGGCGGTGACGGTTTTCGGCTGGGCTTCGGGCTCGTGAAAGAGATAGTCGCCGGGGTCCGTCTCCCGAGCGGACCCGGTTGAGGGAGTTGATGGAGTGCCCGCTCTAGGGCGGGTGGGGCATCGGATGAGCTCGGAAGCTTGGGTGCCTTGGTGGCCGCATGCGGTGGACGGGTGGTGTCGGGAGGCAGTCCCGGGTGGCGCGCTCGAGGGCTCTCCTGGGAAGTTGGAAGCCGCGGCTGACGCAGAGTGCTGGGGAGAGCCGCTGCGTTGGCCGTTTGACCAGTGTCAATGGCCATCCGTTTCTCCCCGTTGGCGGCCACGGGTTTTCCCCGCGGACGGTCAGGGTTTGTCCCCGCGGGTGGTCATGAGTTTTCCCCGCGGGCGGTCATGGGATTCCCCATGACTGTTAGTCGGTGAGTGGTTGCACCCCCTTTCCTGCGGTGGCGTCGGCGAGTCTGATGGAGTCGCCTTCGGTGATGATGACATGGGCGTGGTGTAGGAGCCGGTCGACCAGGGCCGACGCCAGGTTTCGGTCGATGAGCTGGTCGAAGGCGGAGGGATGCAGGTTGGTGGACACGGCGAGGGATCGGTGTTCGTAGCAGACGTCGACGAGCCGGTAGAACCCTTCGGCGGCGTCTGCGCTGATGGGTAATAGTCCGATGTCGTCGACGATGACTAGGTCTGATCGCAGGATGGTGTTGAAGGCTTTGCCGATGCTGTCATCGACTCGATGCCGGCGTATCAACCCGCCGAGGTCGGCGATGGAGAACCAGGTGACAGTGAGGCCGTTGTCGATGGCGACATGTCCGAGGGCTTCACAGAAGTGGCTTTTGCCGGTTCCTGACGGCCCGCAGATGACCAGGTTCTCGGTCCGGCCGACCCATTCCAGGGTGCGGAGCCCGCTTTGGGTGGCCGCTGGAATGCTGGAACGGGTTTCATCCCAGACGTCGAAGGTCTTCCCGGCGGGGAACCGGGCCTTCTTGCGGCGAGCTTCGACACCTGCCTGGTCCCGACCCTCGACCTCGGCTTCGAGCAGCACTCGTAATGTCTCTGCAGGGTCCCAGCGTTGGGCTTTGGCGGTGGCCAGCACGTCGCTCATGTGTTCCCGCACGTATTTGAGGCGGAGACGCCGACACAAGGCGGTGAGCTCGTCGAGAACCGGTCCGTCGACCGTGTGGGCGGCGGTCATGGTCGGTCTCCACCGTTGGTCGAGTTGTCGCCGAAGCTGGCCCAGCGGCTGGTGCCGTTCTGTAGCGAACCCTCAGATGGGGGCTGAACCGGTTGACCCTGGCGGACATCAAGGATGGCGGGGAGGTCACCGGAGCCGAACCGTCCGGCTATGGCTGCCAGTCCTAACGCCTCATCCACCTTGTGTCGAGGATGAAGTTTGGTGAGGGCGACAGCTTCGGCCATCCGCTGGGTGATCTGTCTTGTTCCCACCGCAGCGGCTTCGACCAGCCAGCGGGCAGCTCCATCCCCGATCTCTAAGAACGCCTGCTCATGCGGATTCGACGCCTTCGGGGTCCGTTCCACGCTGGTACGACGTGGTGGATAATGGTCGTCACAGACCACCGTCTCCCCTTTGTGTGCCAGCTGGTGGCGGGCGATCTCAGAGGCTGCATTATCGACTTCGGCGGTTACGACCACCTCTCCGCCGGAGACCCGCACCCACACCCGCTTCCCCATGAACGCATGCGGCACCGAATAGCGTGCTCCCCGAAAGTGGATCAGCGACGACCACGACACCGCCCGGGTCTCCCCGAACGTCGCCGTATACGGTTCGGCCGGCACCGGATGCAACAACTCGACCTCCCGGACCAGCCGGTCTGCCGGTGGTTCCCCAGTCAACGCATGAGGACGGCTGTTGAATCTGGCCATGGCCGCCTCGCATGCCGCTTCCAGCTGCTCCCACGACTCATAGTCGTCTCTCAGGTTGGCTGCGGTGGGGACCACATCAGCTTTAGCGATCCGCACCGTAGCTTCCGACCCGCCCTTGGACTGAGGGTCCGCCGGGACACAGGTGACAATCTTCACCCCGTAGTAATACGAGACGGCCACGATCTGGGGGTTGCGTATCGCGATCCCCGCCACATGCCCATCGGTCACCGTCTTCTCATTGTCGGTCAACGCATAGGTGGGGACCCCACCCAAAAGACGGAAACACCGATCCAGAGCAGCGATCACCGACGGCAAAGTCTTATCCGGAAGCGGGATGACCACCCGGAACCTCGACCAGGCCAGCCAAGCGCAGAACAACACCACCCGTATGCCGGCCACCACAGGCCCCGCCGCATAATCCCACTGCAGCCACAGTCCCGGCTCCGGAATCCACGGTTTGAACACACGCCGATGATCCGACGCCCATTCGGCTTTCAACGCTGCCACCACCCGCCGGGTAGTCCGCTCCGACCCCTCATAGCCCATCGCCTCCAGCTTGCGGTGAACCACATCAGCCCGGATCCGACCCTGCGAACGGTCAATCCACTCGGAGATCTTGTCCGCAAACGGATCCGTCACCTTCGGTCGTTCCACCGTCACCGTCGGATCCAACCCGGCCTCACGGGCAGCCACATACCGGCGGACCGTATGATGATCCACTCCCGCCAGCTGGCCAGCCGACCGATACGACCCCGTCAAATCGTACGCTTCCAACACTTCCACGATCTTCTCCTCTGACAACATGGGTGCGGATCCTCCTTCGTCTGCTCGACACCCGATACAGGCGTCGATAACAGACGAGAAGAAGCCCACCACCAAGGACCTCGAGAACCCCCACCACCCGAGGAGCCCAATGGCCACACGCGGGGAAAACCAGTGGCCACACGCGGGGAAACTCAACGGCCATCTACGGGGAGGATCCCATGGCCGTCGTCAGGCGGAACGGTTCCCGGAACGCCGCTGGGCGGCGGAGTCGGCGAACGGTCACGGCTATTTGTTGGCGCAGCAGCTGGTCGCTGCCGGGGAACACGTCGTGGACGTGCCCTCCACTCTGGCCTCGAGAGCGAGGGTCCTCGACTCGACGAGGTCGCAGAAGAACGACGCCAACGATGCCCGTTCGGTGGCCATCGTCGCATTGCACCAGTCGAGTCTCCGCCGGGTGGCCGTCGAGGATCATGTGGCGGTGCTGCGGATGCTCGCTGGACGTCACAAGCAGCTCTCCAGCCTGAAGACTCAGGCCGCCTCCCGTCTCCACGCTGTGTTGGCGGCACTGCTGCCTGGGGGAATGAGCGGAGAACTCTCCTCACACAAGGCGTCTCGGATGCTGCGACGGATCCGACCCAAGACCATGGTGGAAACGGAACGGAAACGCATCGCCCACCAACACCTCACCGAAGTAAGACGCTTGGAGAAGGAGAAGAAGGCCTCTCTACAGCGTCTCGCCGTAGCAGTGGAAGCCTCCGGAACAGGCCTCACCGACATATACGGTGTCGGCCCCGTCGTCGCCGGCTTGTTGATCGGATACACCGGAGACATCACCCGGTTCCCCACCAGACACCACTACGCCGCCTACAACGGCACAGCACCCATCGAGGCGTCCTCCGGTGGGAGGAAACGGCATCGGCTCAACCCGAGAGGCAACCGGATGCTCAACCATGCGCTGCATCTCATCGCCATCTGCCAGCTCCGCCAGCCCAACACCGCAGGCCGAGTGTTCTACGAACGGAAAGTCGCAGAAGGCAAGACCAAGAAAGAGGCCATCCGATCGCTGAAACGACGACTCTCCGACGTCGTCTACCGCCAGCTCCTCGAAGACCGCAAGCAATAGGGCTCGGGGGGCACCCAGGGGCGTCTATGCAATCAGCGCGGCCGCTACTCCACCCTGATCAAACGGCTCTTCGATTCAGCCACCCCGGGCCAGCCCCAACACTACGCATCACCACTTGCCTCGACTCGGTCGAGCCAGCCCAACGCGCCCCAAACACCCCTCGACAAACAAACAGGCATGGTTCGGTTCGCTACGGCCTGAGGGGCGATATGGCGCATATTGGGTGATCTGCGTGGCGACGCATTCTGTATCGGTGGCTATCTGGCGAGTAGGTCGGCGTAGACGAACCCGTCGCGGTCAACGATGTCTCCGAGCGTGCAGTCGATCGGGCGATCGAAGATGGGACTGGCGTAGCAGAAGGTATGGAACTCGCCGTTCTCTCCTAGAGGGTCCACTCCGGCGGGGAGGTCCTTGAGAAGGTCAGCGTTGAAGGTCCTGCCGGCGAAGGAGGGGTCGAGCTGACGGGGATCAAGGGCGGTGATCACCGCCCGTACTCCCGCGTTGATCATCTGGCCAGCGAGCGTGTGGGTGCCTTCTGGGCCGCACCAGATCGGAAACACCGGCTCAATGCCGGTCCCGACAAGTCTCTCGGTGCGATAGGCGCGTACGTCTTCGAGGAACAGGTCACCGAACACCACCCTCGTTATCCCCGCGTCACGGGCCCGGTCGATCACCATGGCCATGCGCCGCTCATACTCATCGTTGGGACACGGCCACGGCAGCTCGACCGGCCACACCGGCAGCCCAACCCGCTGAGCCTGCGCATCGACAAGATCGCGGCGCACACCCTGCATCGACACCCGGTCGAACTCGCTATTGAAAGTGGTCAACAAGGCGACCACGTCGAGGTCACCGCGTTGGCGGACGGTGTGCAGCGCCCAGGCGCTGTCCTTGCCCGAACTCCACGACATCAACGCCCGAGGACGAGCCCGCTGGTCTATGGAGTCCAGCCCGACGGTCACGCCCCTCCGACCATCCGCAACTGAAGAGAGCGGGCGTAGGCGACCAGGGCAACCTGTTCGACCGCAGCCCCTTCCACAGTTCGGAGCCGCTCCAGAGCCCGCCCCGTCAGAACTGCCGGCTGAACTCGCCGGCACAGATGCGCCTCGGGTCGCTCCGGGTCGGGTCGGGTCAAGTCGTAGATCGCAATACTCACCCCAAGCTGAGACTCCAACCCTGCAATCACCGGGCCAAGGTCGGGGCTGCGTTCGATCAGCTGAGAAAGACTCAACACCTGTCTAAGCGCAGACGGGAGCCTCTCGAGCCAGTCAGGCGGCGACATCCCCCGATCGTACGACACGAGACTCCTCCCCAGAGCCGTGCAGCCCTCGTCCGCGTAACATACACCGAGGTGCCGATCCCGTGCACTTCCTGAAGTGCTCGTTATCCGCCCAGATCGGTTGATCGCCCACACCAGTTCACTACTGCTGGAGGGTGGCTCGCGTCGTAGCTCGACGCCGGCCCGTCTGAGCCACCATCGCCACTCCGCGGACTCGGGCGATGATCTTTGCGGGGGGAATCAACCTGTCGAGCCTTTCACGACTCGTCCTCAACCTCGATCTGGTCCAGTGCCCGTCGCATCGCCTTGAGGGTTATCTCATCGGGCACGCCGGCCAGCCGGGCCTCGCGCATCAGCATGATCATTCCGAGAAGAGACTCGTACAACGACCGCTGACTGGGTGTCAGGTTGCCACTGTCGATCGCCTCTCGGAGCTCGGCGACAAGTGCCCCGAGATCCTCTGTTGTCCCGAAATCAACCATCTGAACAAGCCTATGCGAGCGGTGTCTAATTCGCCGACACCCTCACGGACGCCAACGCACGGCTCAGGGTCATCGTGGATCGCTACTCCTTCGATGCAGAGCTTTCTCATCTCCTTCTCCATGCCGGTCTATCCCGGCGCCGCCACAACATTCGGTTATATCTCATTCGCGAATCCGCTGAGAGCGTGCTCCGTGGGGTGGGTCTCTTCGGACGGCTGCGAGTTGGCGATCTGGAGATTGCTCGCCTAGGGAGCGAACAACGTGTCGACTTCAGTAGGAGGGCCGTAGATCGCGGTGGAGACTGCGGTCCCAGCAGGTATCCCGAAGGCAGTATCTTCGGTGACAGCTACCAGCTCTTTGGACGTGAGGTTTCCGACGCGGTCGATGCCGAATGTGAGGCGCATCCGGACTCCTCGCTCGGAGTATTCAACCGAGAACGCCTGGACTCCATCTCCGGGCTCGCCGAGCTGGAGGGAGCCGAGACGCGATATCAGGTTGAGGGTCGACGCGCGAAGTTGGGGGCTGACAAATGATTCGGTGATGATGTCCAGGGCCACGTCGAGGTATTCGACGTCGAATGGCAGACCACGACCCGAGGCCATCTGGTTTCGGATGGCTTGGTCGAGTTCTTCTAAGTTGTCGGGCCACACGTCCACGGGGATCAGGACAGTTGATGTGACGGTTTGGCCGATTTGGTCAGCGGTGTCGAGCCCTGCGGCGTAGTAGGCCTCTTCGTGGGTGTCTCTGAAGAAGATCGGTTCCAGATAAGTGGTGCGGATTTGTTCGGTTCCTTCATTACCGATCCACACTTCGCGTTCCCTTGGTAGGAGGTAGACCAGCAGGTCGCGGTCGTACGGCACTCCGCTGAGCTCGTCTCGGTAGACCACCGCGAGCGCTGTCACACGAGAGCTCGTGTAGATGAACGAGGTGTCGGTGACCGACAGTGGGTCCTGTTCCGCGGCCACGGCTGCGATCTCTCCCAGGACTGCCGAAGCTGGATTCGTAGCGAAGGGTTGGACAATCAATCCGACCATGACCGTGACAGCAATCGCAACTCCGGCTAACGCCCTAACTCTGAGACGTCGCGATCTGGTCCGCGTTGCTTCTCTGTTGATCGCGGCGTGCAGCTGCTCTTCCGCCCGGCGTAAGGCGTCTTGGGGCGGCTGAGGGTCGCCGGTTAAACGGCGCAGCAGATCATCAACGGGGTGACGCTCGTTACTCACTGTCCCCCTCTCCTTGTCCTCGGTCTTCGCCAAGGATTGCCTCGATGTCGCCGAGTGCTTCACGGAGCTTCCGGCGGGCACGCGAAATCCGCGATCCGACCGTTCCGGGCGGGACTCCAAGAATCTTGCCGATTTCGGAGTATGTGAAGTCGTCTAGCGCGTGGAGAAGGAGGGCGTCCCTGTCACGAGCTGGCATACCAGCAAGAACATGGTTTACCTGTCTTCCAATCCGTTCCGCGTCGATCCGATCAGCGATCTCCGACTCGTCCAGACCGGATGGCCTGTCCGCCGGCATCGCCAGGTAGAGGCGGTCCTTACGCCCGCGGGAGCGGAGTATACCGCCGATGGTGTTCGCCGCGATGCCCAGCAGCCAAGGTAAAGCGCTCTCGCGGTCCAGATCGAAACGGCGGCGGATCCGAAACGCTGTCCCGAACGTGCCAGAGACGACATCCTCGGCGTCTTCCACCCCGATTCGTCTGGCAGCGAACGTGAACACTTTCGCCGCGTGCCGGTCGAACAGTTCACCGAACTGGGAAGAATCCTCGAGAGAACCGGCGATGATGTCGGCGTCGGAACGACGTGGACTAGCCACGTCTTTTGAAATTAGTCAGAGCGGGGTCAGGCTAGCTCGAATGGTAAGAGATCGACTCCGCCTTGTTGTTCATGTATGTGAGGTTGTCGTTCGTCCCGCTCCCGGTCGTGTTCTCAACGGTGCCCTGTTTCCCCGGGTCGTCCCAGTGTCTCAGCTTGTAGCAGCCGTTGTACGAAGACGAAATCCGGTTATCCCACGACGGCGTCGTATTCCAGTATCCGCCGGTGCACGAAGAACCCACGATGGTTATCGACGAGCCGAGCCCCCAATACCAGTCGTAGTGGATGCCCAGAGTGAAGGTCGAGAACGCAGAACCGCCACCTCCCCCGATCCCCGACACCGTGGACATCCCAACTGTCGCCCACACTGCTGCGGCTTCACGAGTGGAAAAGCAGTCCTGGTCAGTCGTAATGAACTCACCGTCAGGCTTCTCACCGATGACAAAGATCACGCAGTGCTCCGCAGGTTTGACGGGTTCCTCCGACACTGTCGGAGCAGTTACTGCGAGCGTTGCGACGACCAGTACAAGTGATGTGAGCACGCTGGCCATGAAAGACCCCCTCTAAATCGAACGACGGGTTACATCCCCCTATTTGCCGGACAACCCAAAGCCATTCACGAATGAAGCGAATGTCCTCACTGTGCCAATACGCGAAGGGCGGGCTGACTCGTAGACCCTCCCGAACGACGGGTCGGTCAGCCTGCCCCGTCATTGAGATCGTGAGCGGTCATCCATGGAGGGTCGCTGACGAACACGCTCATCGGCAGGCCAGTGCCGAACACGATGCCAAGATCGCGAAAACAATCGATCAGATCCTGCAACAGAATCCTGCCTCCGAACAAATAGGTGTCTGTTTGCTTCTGACTGCATCTTGAGCGAGGTGTTGGAGGAGGTAGCTCGGCTGAGTGTCCGTCTGGCGATGCAGGCGGGTGTGGACGCCGAGGTGGACGCGTTCTTGCAGCGTGTCCGTTATGAGCGTCGCGGCGAAAACCATCCGTCTGGTTTTCGGAATGGGTGGCAGCCGGAGGCGACGATCAAAACCACGATGGGGCCGGTGAAGATCCAGAGGCCGAAGGTGCGGGACACCGACGAGAAGTTCTGTTCGCGGCTGTTGGGCAAGGAGGTGACACCTAGAACGCGAGGACTTTTCTTGGCCACCAGCGGAGACCTCCGGTGGCCACCAGCGAGGACACAAGCCTGGCCATTGACAGCAGCCCGGCGTGCTGGCAAGAATGCCGAACAGGCGCCGACTCACCGACAAACACCGGTACAGGGTGGCGGTCGCCGTCGACTCGACTCCTTCATCGACCGACGGCACCGCTACCCCGCCGACGCCTGGAACTCATCGATAGGCGATGATCGCGGAGTAGGTTCGTGATCGGCTGGCGCGACCTGCATCCTTCCTAGAACGCTGCTGGACGCGGTTCTGGTTGAGCATGGCCTGGGTCTGGAACTGAACCCGGCGGACAGAGGGCTCCCGGCGTCACCACATCCACACGCCCCGGCATGAGTATCTTGTGGTTCGGCGACCCCATGCCTCACTGCACGAGATCGGAATGGACAGGCACGCCGAGCCGAGCACGGCACACAGATCGCTCACTGCCCGGGACGATATCGAGCTCCCTAGAGCGCTCTCGATCCGGCAATCGGCCCTAGCTGCCGTCACCGCCGGGATCCCTCCCAAGACCAGCCTACGTGGCCACCGCCCACTAACGGGCGGACCCCTCATTGATACAAGCCGCCATGGGAGTCGGATGATGAAAGCCCAGGTGAGAGACGTAGTATCGGGACGGGTGGGAGCTCTAGCCGTGTTGTGTGAACAGAATCCGACCTTCTGACAAATAGATATGTGTACGCCCTGAAGTGAGGCAAGGTTCTCGCGCCAACGAGGCGCCGTTCAATACGACCAATACGACCAATACGACGATCGACGCGGGCAATCAAGGAGCGAGCCTTTGAGTATTAGAAATATCAGTGGCCTTCGGCCACTAGCAGCGTTCGGTGCTGTGCTGATCGCTGCGGCAGTTCTGGTCATCACCTCTCCGTCGGTGGACCGGGCACGGGCGAGCATTTGCTCTGGGGACTCGCCCGCTTTCTCCATGAATTGGCGCGACAACTACTGGGTGGGGTCCGACAACGATGGAAGCCCGATCTGCGATCAAGCTGGCCAGTTCATTGTGTCAGTGCAGAGGATTAACTGGGCTCACGGCTACCGCGCGAGTTCAGTTGACGGCTACTACGGACCTAATACCCAAGACGATGTCGAGGACTTCCAGTCTGGCCATGGGTTATCGGCCGACGGTCTGGTCGGTACCAACACTTGGGGGAAGTATGACGATCATCCTCAGCTGAAGATTTGCTATGGGAGCGGGGAATGCGAATGGAAATACAGCGCGTATGGTGGAAACAGCACATTATGGGAACAGGCGACTCCCTTTAGTCAAGTGTGTGCAGCCAAGCTTGGCAACTGGAGCCAGTTCGTCTGGTTCGATCGCACTGGGCCCAGCGGGACCAACAACTGCTGATGAGAGCCAGCCCGCATGAATGGAGATGATCAGATGAAGAGCAAACGCCTTCCGATCCTGTGGCTCATGATCGGCGCTTTCTTGTTGGTAGCGACGGTTGCTATTGCCGCTGAGAGGCTCACGGCCGTAGCCGAACCTGAAGATGTAGATGTCTCCGTCCGAAAGTCCGCAGCCAACACAGACGAGTCCGAGCAGGCCCCTTTCACTGCGGAGGAACTCCAAGAGGCAAGGGAAGCTGCGGCTCGAGAACAGGTGTTACGCGACATCCACGGACCCCAGGCCATGTATCAGGATGCCTCGGAGGGGGCGGGTCCCACATCCCTGCCGAGCGCCATGGCCTCCGGGGTCGACATTGCGACTATGCAACTGCTCACAAGATCCGATCGGGTTCTCGTCTCGACTGAAGAGATCCAAGAAGGGGCTACGAGAATGGAGTCGGCTCTCTTCTCCGACGGGACCGGGATAGTTGAGCTGATCTGGCAAGTCTGGCCGGCCAATGTGGACCTACAGAGTGTCCTTCCTCAAGGAACTGCCGTTGAGTACGACGGCAACCTCGACATCACCCTGAGGTACGACTCTCATGACAACACAATCGAAGTCGGCGTATTCGACGGCATTGTCTACGCAAGGGCCTACACAACGCTGACCGGGGACATGACCATCGATACCATGCGTACGCTGGCCATGCGCCTATACAAGGCGGTGGCTGTAACTGACTGATGGGCCTCACACGGGCCAAGGCTCAAACCTCCGCAGGCAGTACGCGGAGGAATATGTCGCACTGTCAGGCCGGATCTTGTTGTGTGGCAGGGCCGTGAACAGTGGTACCCGACTCTCCCCGACGACGAACGCGTCTTCGTCTGGGTTCTCGGAGGAGGTCTGGTGGCCATCGGACTCTCCAGCGGAAACAGGCTCTGGCGACACCCAGGCGCCAGGCCCCATTGGAGGATGCCGGGGAGGCCTCTGCGGTACGGACTACTCAAAGTCACACCAATCCGTTCGCCCCAGAATTTGGCCGCGACTTCGACTGCTTCATTTCACTCGTGGGCTTGGCATTTGGTCTGACGTCTATGTTGCTGCTTATTGCGATGCCGCCTGCTGGAGCGGCCACCTGGGTCGTTTGGGCGTCGTGGATCCTCGTCGTGGGCGGAACCTATGCAGCATGGTTCAGCACCGGGCTGAACTGCACGGCTATTCGCTCTGTCTACATCGATGAGAAATTCACTGCCTCCTCAACGGACTCGCCGGCGCGCTATTTGGCCAGTGACCGCTACTGCTACTACGGATACCAGAGCACCTACCGCTGGGATGACATACTCGGAACGTACGTTCCGATCTACATCCGATGGAATTGTTGAAGGTGACCTAGCATGACGACCAGAAGGGGCTACCAGTGCCACAAGTAATCAGTGATGCAGCGCCATGGGTGATTCTGTCGATCGGGGCCATCTCGCTGCCAGTCACGCTCGGATTGCGCATTCCGGAATCGACGCGTGGCGTACCCCTAAGACTGACCCTTCCGACTTCGGCCCTGCTGGTGGTGACCCTCGCTGCCGCCGCGCCGATCGGCTCAATACCGCTGACCGTGGGCATGATTCTGCTCAACCTCTCTTGGGTTTCTCTGGTAGTCCGTACTTGGCGGAGGTCAGGGTCCGAGACGAGTATGGAGGGTTGATCACTCAACGAGGTGTAGTCCTCGTTGTTGTGTTCCTGACCGGCAGCAACCGGTACACGGACGCTCGGGCCATGTAGCTCCTCAGCCCTCCTCGGCCTCGGAT
>JBHHWH010000055.1:0-15765 GCA_046756405.1 Acidimicrobiia bacterium
CCACCCCCCGGGACTCTTCTTCAGCGGTGAGACGACTCCGTTTGGCGGCTTCCCGGCGGACGGCAGCAATATCCATGGCCAGCCACAAACCCACCTCCTCAGAAATACGGGATAGGGCTTCTACCCGGTCTAAGGAGACTCCGTCGGCTAGGGCTTCCCGCAGGTCGGGACGGTCACAGGTCCTACGCATCGTCCCCACCAGTCTCTTCGCAGTATCCGGACCCACATCCAACCTGGCGGCCACCCACTCCTGCATCGACCGAGAACCGTCAGCAGTAGCGATCTGACGCCGATCCAACTCCTCCAGGATCTCCAAATCGAGGGCGTCGAGGCGGGAACGCAGCTCCCGGTTCTTCAGAAGCTGCTGCTCCAGCTGGTCGGTGGTAATACTGTCCCAATCCATCGTGCTAGGGAACATGTGTTCGATTATAACGCGCATGTAGGAGGAGATAACGAGTTTTTTCCCAACTTTTCGTAAGCCCATCGGGGATGACACCCACGGATAACCTGCTTAGCATTCCCGGGTGCGGTCCCCCTATCGCCCGACCTTCCTAGCCCTCGCCGCCCTCGGGATCTTTGCCGTCCTCTTCATCATCGGCGGAGCGATAGGGTGGTGGGCTCCTGCCCCCTACAAGCAGACGATCGGCGAGGTCTCCCGCTGGTGCGAAAGGGTCGCTGGCGGCCTACTCCGCGAGCCGGCCAACACTTTGGGCAACCTGGGCTTCGTCGTTTCCGGCCTGGCGATGTTTTTGGTGCTGGCCAGGGATACGAAACAGCAGCGGCCCAGAACCAACCCGTTCATCGGGAATCAGCCGATCGCCCTGCTCTACGCCTCGGCGACCCTCTTCCTCGGTCCCGGCTCGATGGTGATGCACGGCAGCCACACCTTCTTCGGAGCCTGGATCGACAACGTCTCCATGGTCGCCTACATCACCGTGCCCTGGCTCTACAACATGACCATTCTCAGCCGGTGGAAGGACCGGCTGTTCTTCACCGTGTACGGATCTGTGGTGGCGGCCTACGCTGCCGGCTACTGGTTCCTGGGACCAGATCTAGGGATCGGACTAGATCTCTTCGGAGTCTCCATCGGGCTGTGGGTCATCTCCGAGGTGCTGCACCGGTTCTGGTCTCAGAGGATGCGCCCTGTCTCCGGTCTGGTCGGGTTCGTGGTAGCGGCGGTCTTCGGGATCACACCCGTCGTAATGCTCAGCGATCCCGCCAACTACTGGTGGGTGGTCCTGTTCTGGGTACCGGCCCTGCTGGCGACAACACCACCGAAGACAACGAGGCGGTACATGCCCTGGTACTGGGCGGGCGTCGCCTCCTTCCTGGTGGCCTATGCCATCTGGACCACAGGAACCGACAGCCACCCCTGGTGCCGACCGGACTCGCTGCTCCAGGCCCACGCCATCT
The DNA here is from genome assembly GCA_046756405.1 of Acidimicrobiia bacterium. Taxonomy (GTDB): domain Bacteria; phylum Actinomycetota; class Acidimicrobiia; order Spongiisociales; family ZC4RG35; genus JBHHWH01. The sequence continues at coordinate 1,414 of JBHHWH010000055.1, forward strand.
GGCATCTCCTGACCGCCCTGGCGACCTGGTGGTTCTTCCTATTCCTGCGCACTGAGCGCCCCACAGGAGCCTGACCCCTACATATTCCGCCGGTACTGGCCGCCCACGTCGTAGAGAGCCCGGGTCATCTGACCCAACGAGGCCACCTTGGCAGTCTCCATGAGCTGGGCGAAGATGTTCCGCCCCTTCACCGCCGCCTCCTGGAGGTCGGCCAGAGATTTTTCGGCCGCCTTCTGGTTGCGGTCCTGGAAGGCGCGAAGGTTCTCGATCTGGCGCCTCTTGTCCTCGTCGGTGGATCGGCGCAGCTCTCCGGGGATCTGAAACGGCGACCCCTCCTTGGACAGGAACGTGTTCACTCCGATGATGGGGAGAGCCCCCGACTCCTTCTGCTGCTCGTAGTAGAGGGACTCCTCCTGGATCTTGCTCCGCTGGTACTGACGTTCCATCGCCCCCAGCACTCCGCCCCGGGAGTTGATCCGTTCGAATTCCATCAGCACCGCCTCCTCCACCAGGTCGGTGAGTTCTTCGATGATGAAGCTCCCCTGGAGGGGGTTCTCGTTCTTGGCCAACCCCAGCTCGCGGTTGATGATGAGCTGGATCGCCAGCGCCCGGCGCACCGACTCCTCGGTGGGGGTGGTGATGGCCTCGTCATAGGCGTTGGTGTGGAGGCTGTTGGTGTTGTCGTAGATGGCGTACAGGGCCTGGAGGGTGGTGCGGATGTCGTTGAAGGAGATCTCCTGGGCGTGCAGGGACCGCCCCGAGGTCTGAATGTGGTATTTGAGCATCTGGGACCGTTCGTTCCCTCCGTAACGGTGCTTGATCGCCTTGGCCCAAATACGGCGGGCCACCCGGCCGATCACCGCGTATTCGGCGTCGAGCCCGTTGGAGAAGAAGTAGGAGAGGTTGGGAGCGAAGTCGTCGATGTCCATGCCCCGGGCTAAGTAGTGCTCCACGTAGGTGAACCCGTTGGCCAGGGTGAAGGCGAGCTGGGTGATGGGGTTGGCCCCTGCTTCGGCCATGTGGTAGCCGCTGATGGAGACCGAGTAGAAGTTGCGGACGTTGTTCTCCACGAAGTACTCCTGGACGTCGCCCATCATCTTCAAAGCGAACTCGGTGGAGAAGATGCAGGTGTTCTGGGCCTGATCCTCTTTGAGGATGTCGGCTTGGACCGTGCCCCGCACCACCGAGATGGTTTCCGCCTTGATCTGCTCGTAGACGTCCCGCGGTAGCACCTGGTCGCCTGTAACCCCCAGCAACCGCAGGCCCAGCCCGTTATGTCCGTCGGGAAGATCGCCGTGGTAGTGGGGCCGGGGGCGGTCCCCGTAGATCTCGTCGATCTTTGCCTCCACACCGTCCCACAAGTCGTTTTCGGTTATGTGTTTCTCGCAGGCCTGGTCGATGGCGGTGTTCATGAAGAAGGCCAGGATCATCGGCGCCGGGCCGTTGATGGTCATCGACACCGAAGTGGAGGGGTCGCAGAGGTCGAAACCCGAGTAGAGCTTCTTGGCGTCGTCGAGGGTGGGGACCGACACCCCCGAGTTGCCCACCTTCCCGTAGATGTCAGGCCGCTCGTGGGGGTCTTCGCCGTAGAGGGTCACCGAGTCGAAGGCGGTGGAGAGGCGCTTGGCTGCCATGTCCGCCGCCAAGTAGTGGAAGCGACGGTTGGTCTGCTCCGGTGGTCCCTCACCGGCGAACATTCGGGTGGGGTCCTCCTGGGTGCGCTTGAACGGATAGACCCCGGCGGTGTAGGGGAACCGTCCCGGAACGTTCTCCTGAAGCAGCCAGTAGAGGCGGTCGCCCCAGGACCGGTATCGGGGTAGAGCGACTTTGGGCACCCTGGTGTGGGCCAGGGTCTCGTGGTGGAGGGGGGCCCGGATCTCTCTGCCCCTCACGTAGTAGACGAACTCCTCCCCCGAGTATTCGGCCACCATGCCGTCCCACCGTTCCAGGGCTCGTAGGTTCTCGGGGTGGATCTGTTCGGTGACCTGCCTGATCTCCTCGGAGACGTCGGCAACCTCCCCGGCGGCCTTCAGGCGGTACAGCTTTTCCGCCGCCTCCGCCTGCTCTTTCGCCCACTGGTCGTAGCGGCGGATCTCTTCGGTGATCTCCGCCAGGTAGCGGGTGCGGTGGGGCGGAATCACATGCTGCTTGTCCGACTCGCCAGTGGGTAGGTCGAGGGTGGAGACCAACTCCATACCCTTTTCGTTGAGAGCATCGACCAAAGCCAGATAGAAGCGGTTGGTGCCAGGGTCGTTGAAGTCCGAGGCGATGGTCAGATAGATGGGGAGCTGGTCTTCATCGACGTCGAAAGCCATGTGATTGCGCTTGTACTGCTTGCGGACGTCCCGCAGGGCGTCGAGGGCACCCTCCTTGTCGGCCTTGTTGATCACCACCAGGTCGGCGAAGTCCAGCATGTCGATCTTCTCCAACTGGGTGGCAGCCCCGTAGTCGGGGGTCATCACGTAGACGGCCAGGTCGGAGAAGTCGACGATCTCGGTATCGGACTGGCCGATCCCAGAGGTCTCCAGGACCACCAGGTCGTAGCCGGCGGCCTTGGCCACGTCTATCGCTCGGTGGACGTGGGGAGACAACGCCAGGTTGGCCTGCCGGGTGGCCAGCGACCGCATGTAGGCCCGGGGATGGGGCAGGGAGTTCATCCGGATGCGATCACCGAGTAGGGCACCGCCCGACTTCCGCTTGGAGGGGTCCACGGAGATGATCGCTACCCGCAGGTCGGCGAAGTTGAGGAGCAGCCTCCGGACGATCTCGTCGACCAGACTCGACTTGCCCGAGCCGCCAGTGCCGGTGACCCCGACCACGGGAGCGCGGGACTCCGCGGCCCATTTCTCCACCTTCTCGAAGACATCGAGATACTTATTGGGATAATTCTCAGCGGCGGAGATCAACCGGGCGACCATGGCCGGTTGGGCGGTGTTCAACGCCGCCAGATCGAAGTCGTCGGGAAGCTCACCCAGGGGGAAGTCGGAGCGGGCGATCATGTCGTTGACCATCCCCTGGAGACCGAGTTCACGCCCGTCGTCGGGCGAGTAGACGCGGGTGATCCCGTACCTCTGGAGTTCTTCACCCTCAGTGGGGAGGATGGTGCCTCCGCCTCCACCGAAGACGCGGACCTGGTGGGCGCCGCGTTCGACGAGGAGGTCCCGCACGTAGCGGTAGAACTCCATATGACCGCCCTGATAGGAGGTGACCGCTATCGCCTGGACGTCCTCTTCGATAGCCGTCTCCACGATGTCTAGGGCGCTGCGGCTGTGACCGAGGTGGATGACCTCAGCCCCCGTCGCCTGGAGGATGCGCCGGAAAATGTTGATCGAGGCGTCGTGACCATCGAAGAGGGTCGTGGCGGTCACGAACCGCACCTTGTGGGTGGGTCTCACTCTCTCAATGGGCGCATGGTTCATAGAAGGTCCGGGGACTAGTACAAACTGTACCCGGGAATATGGGAATTCTCCCTTGTTCCATCCTGGGCTCTCCTGGAGTAGATTGAATGTATGGCGCTTTTCCGTGGACGGCTCCGGGGTCCCAATCTCGAGCCCAGCACAGTGACAGTCCAGATCGCCGACGGGCGCTTCCGAATCTCGTCGGGGAGGATCAAGCTCGGCTCGTGGCCACTAGAGGGGGTCCGTGCTAAACGCCTCTCCATCTACCGGTTCTCGCTGGACATCAACGGAGACTTCTTCGAGTTCACTCCTGAGGATCCCACCTCCTTCTCCGAGGAGGTCGGTGCAGTGGTCGACCTCACCGAGACCCGTGGCAAGTTCGGCCTGAAGGAGCGTATCGAGCAGGCCGCCCGCGGCTGATCAACTGGCACTTCCCGCCTACCCTGATCACATGCTGATACGAATCCTGAAGAAGGGTTTTCTCGCCGCCTTCGCCGTCCTCGGTCTGGAGGCCGCCTACGCGGTGCTGCGTCCGGCCCCCGAACTTCCTGAATTCGATCCCTCAGCCACCTTAGGTGACCCCAATAACCCGCCGTTGCGGGTGGCCGTGTTGGGGGACTCTTCGGTCACCGCCCCCGGGGTTTCCGGGCCCGACGAGATCTGGGTCACCCTTGTCTGCAAGAGGCTTGCCGAAACCCACCATGTCACCCTCAAGTCCTTCGCCGTCGGAGGCTCCAAAGCATCGGATCTGATCGAGAACCAGCTCGAAGACGCCATCGCCTTCGAGCCTGACCTCATCTTCGTTTCCGTGGGCGCCAACGACGCCCTCAGGTTCATACCCAAGCAAAGGTTCCGGCAGAACCTGGACTACCTGATCGGCAGGCTGGCAGAGACCGGCGCCCTCGTGGTCCAGAGCGGAGTCGGTGATCTGGGGACCATCCCCCGGTTCCATCCGCCGTTGCGGAACCTGATGACCCGACGGGGAGCAGCCTTCGACGCCATCCACCGCGAGGTGGCGGCCAGACATGGAACTGTGGTGATCGACCGACGCGACGAGGACGCCGAGCCCTGGTACAACGAACGTGAACTATGGGCCGAGGACCTCTTCCACGTCAGCGCCGCGGGACATGCTCTCTGGGCAGAGATGGTGTGGCGAACCGTCGCCCCCCTCTTCGCCAAGGCCGATGCGGAGCGCTGAGGCCCTCGAGAGATTCCGATCGGCCCGGGTGGCCCGCCTCGCCACCATCACCCCCGAGGGGCATCCCCACATCGTGCCGGTGACCTTTGCTGCGGAGGATGGCCGGGCGTTCACCATGGTTGACCACAAGCCGAAGACCACCCGCCACCTCCAGCGGCTGATCAACATCGAAGCCGAACCGAGGGTGGCGCTGCTCGTCGACCACTACAACGACGACTGGGAGCGGCTTTGGTGGGTGCGGGTCGACGGTACCGCCGCCGTCCACGATCGAGACGAGGTGTGGCAACACGGCCGTCAGCTCCTGGAGGCCAAGTACCCCCAGTATCGAGGCCGGCCACCCGAAGGACAGGCCATCGTTGTCGGGATCACCCGGGTCGCCTCCTGGGAGAGCACACCCTGACTCCCTTCTCGGTGGCCAGCCAGTCGACCCTCTGGTCGTGCTCGGCGGAGGGCACCGTCTCAAGCACCCGGGCCTCCACCGTCACCCCCACCGCGTCGCTACCCGGTCGTCGCTGAACCAGCACCCGGTCGTAGTAACCGCCGCCCCGTCCGAGACGCGCCCCCGTCTCGTCGAAGGCCACCCCGGGCACCAGGAAGACGTCGATCTCGGGCACCGGGACCACGGCGCCTCGGGCTGTGGGCTGTTCCATGCCTAGCGAGTGCCGCTCCCGTGGAACGTCCCGGTCTCTGAAGGTGATTGTCCCGTCGGCCTCCACGCGGGGAAGAACCCACCGCCAACCCGGGAGGCGCGCGAAGAGAGGCATCACATCGACTTCGTCGCTGAGGGCTAGATAGGCGGCGGCGGTGCCGGGAAGACGCGACGAAAACCAGGCGAACAACCCCGCCATCACCAGCTGGCCTACCTCGGGGTCGAGGGGGCCTTTGAGCAGGCCTCTGATCTCTCCTTTTTCGTCCATCACAACTCGGCTCGGGCAAGCCAGAGTATCGGCTACCGCTAGCCTCAAGGGTGTGCGCTGGCCGTTGATCGTCGTAAGAAGCATCTTCGCCTGGGCTGTGGGGGTCCTGGCCACCATCGTCGGGGCGACATCGCTCATCGTCATCGCCCTGATCAACGACACCTCCCCGATGATCGAGAAGGTGATACGGACCTGGGCACGAACCTGGTTCGTTGCGTCGGGAAGCCGCCTGGAGGTTCGGGGTTCGGTGAACATCGACCCTGACCGGTCCTATGTGGTGGTCGCCAACCACCTCTCCTCCTTGGACATCATGACCTGTTTCCTCGCTGTTCCCCTCCCGATCCGTTTCTTGGCGAAAAAGGAGCTGTTCAAGATTCCCCTTTTCGCCCACGGCATGAGGGCAGTCGGGATCATCGAGGTGGACCGAGCTGCCCGCTCGAAGGTGCACGAGAGCGTCAACCGTCAGGCCGCGAAGCTGATCGCCAAGAAGCGGAGCCTGATCATCTACCCGGAGGGCACCCGTCCTAGGGACGGGGTGATGAAGCCCTTCAAGAAGGGGGCGTTCACCATCGCCATCGACAACCAGCTACCGGTGCTCCCCCTCTCCATCCACGGTACCTATGAGGCCTGGCCCCCCGACCAGCCGTGGATCTTCGGCGGGAAGGTGTCAGCGATCGTCGACCCGCCCATCGAGACAGAGGGCATGACTTCCAATGACGTCGAGGCCCTCCGTGACAAGGTACGAGCCATGATCGCCTCCCGGGTCACCGAGATGGGCGGCAGAGTCGGAACGGCGTAGGACGTTCTCTTCCTGCGTCGAGAAGAACGCCCCGATGTCGGGGCGTTCTTCGGGGTCGCGGGAACGGTTTCGCTACACCAGGTTGCGGGGAACGAAGGGCATTCTCTTTACCAGGTCGGTGGTGCCGATCTTGGTGATCCGACCCTTACCCAACTTGAAGTTGTAGCGCAGGTTGATCGGCTGGAGTGTGGTATCGGCAGAGGTCACCGAGTTGGTCGGACTTCCCGGGAAGAGGAAGTAGGTGAACGTCACTCCGGGGGGGACCGTGTCGGCGACATAGGCCACCGCGGTGAACGAGCCTGAGGTCTTGTTCCCCAGGGGGTCGAGCACGTTGTTCGACTCTATGGACAACAGGTCGCCGCTCTCGATACCCCAGCGCTTGGCGTCCTCCGGGTTCACCTCGAGGAAGTTCATTGGCCATCGCTGGGTGGCGTACTCCCTGCGAGCAAAGTCGGAGAGGTTGTTCCACACGTGGTTGATCCGGCCGTTGAGCACCCACACCTCGTCACCCTCGGGCGCCAGGGCAGCGTTCCTCTCCGCCACTGCGTCCCAGTCCGGAAGGACGAAGTTGGCCTTGCCCGACTTGGTCTTCCACTTCATGTCGGCGTGGAGTCTCACCGTGCCCACCAGCTCGTCGCCATCCCGCACGATCGGTGTTTGGATCCCGGTGGTACCGAACTCCCGCAGCACATCGTGGGCGCGCACACCCTTTTCCTGGGCGTACTCCACAAGGGCGCTGAAGTCGCGTCGGCCGCCCTTCGACTTTGGTCCGGCCTCCTCGAAGATCTCGCTGGTGTCCTTCCAGTCGAAGCCGTCGAAACCCATCCGCTTTGCTACCTCGGCGAAGATCTTCCAGTCGGGCAGGGCCTGGCCAGGAGGGTCAGCGATCTTCTCGTAGAGGCGTAGCCTCCGCTCGGCGTTGTTGCGGGCGTAGGTCTCCTCGCCCCAGGCGGCCGCGGCCAGCACGATATCGGCATAGGGCGTGGAGTCGTTGGGGTAGATCTCCTGGTGAACCACCACCATCCCGCCTTCATCTATGCGGGCCTTGAGGGCCTCGTAGGCCACCTCCAGGTTGGTAGAGGTAACCGTCGGTCCCAGAGACGTCAGCTCCCTCACCCGCTCCGCCAGAGCCTGGCTGGCCCCCATGGCGCCAATCCAGTTGGTGCCCACCACCCACCGGAACCGGGTGTTGCCCTCCATCAGCCACCGCTCGGTGTCCATCTCCACGGGGTTGCCTTGATATGTGTGAGGAGACTTGTCGTAGGGGTATCCCGCCGCCTTCTGGCCGCCTCGCTGGTGCCCGCCCATACGTCCCGTAGCCCTACCGGGACGCCCTGAGGCTCCGAGGAGCACGCCCAGGTTCCCGATAGCCGCAGTGTTCTCGTAGTTGTGGGACCAATACAGCCCCTTCTCGAACAGGATCATCGTCTTGGGTCGCTCCGGGGAGCCACGGCCCGAGAGCATCGCCGCCGCCTGACGGATCTGGTCGGCAGGCACACCGGTGATCTTCTCGGCACCCTCGGGGGTGAACTCGGACCGGGAGAAGAGGTACTCGCGCAGCTCGTCGAAGGTGCGGCCGAACATCTTCCGCCGCCACTTGGACTCACCGTCGAGCTCCGACCTGGAGGCGGTGTACTTGGAGACGAACCCTTTGTCCTCCCACCCCTTGGCGATGATCTCCCTTGCGATGGCGTTGTAGAGGGCAGTGTCCGTACCCGGCCTGAGCTGGAGGTGAAGACCGCCGCGCTTCACCGCGTAGGCGGCGGTGAAGGTCTTCCGAGGATCGACGTAGATGATCTTGGCTCCACCGGGCTGCATCCAGGTAGTGAAACGCACCGTCTTGGTCTCATACGGATCGGAACCGCAGATCATGATCACGTCGGCTTCCTTGTCGTCTGCGAAAGCCGAACCGAAAGCGTCTATGCCGGTGTCAGACAGTCCGGGGACATCGTCACCTTCGGCTGGGGCATGGTGAGGTGACCAGTTGGGAGTGACGATCTTGCCCAAGCCCAACTTGGAGGCGGCAAACACATTCTCATAGAACTGGTACGAGTAGATCTTCATCCCCCAAGCCAGCTCCCCGTAGTTATCCACCACGTGGCTGGAGAGCCTCGACACCAGGTCGAAAGCCATCTCCCAGGAGATGGGCACCAGCTCCCCACGGACTCGGAGGAGCGGGGTCTGGAAGCGGTCGGCGGTAGGGCTGTTGGGGTTGTAGAACTTCTTGGCGATCGCTCCGCCACGGACGCTGTGGGTGCCTCCCAAGTTCACCGCCTCGATGTCGGCATCGGGAATCACGATGACGTTGTGGAGCTTCCCGTTGCGCATGATCACGTTGTGCATGTTCTGCGACGGCCACTTACCGGAGAGAAGGGCCGTGGGGAAGTCCACCCCGAGGGCGTTCTCCGCGGCCTTTGGGCCTCCGTCCTGGCCGAGGGGCCAGGTGTAGGCCTTGTAGCCGCAGGCCACCGGACAGTACTCACAGCAGATGATGTTGACTTCCGCGTCAGGTGGGGGGAGCGGGACGCTGGCGGGCCTAGTGAACGACATCAGCCGACCTCCACAGTCGAAGCACCTTCGAGGGTGCTGGCGAATCCGTATACGAGCCTGATGACTCCCACCGCGTAGAGGTCATCGTCTTCCACCGTGAGCACGACTTGGGGCAGGTTCTGGGTGGCTTGACCCAGGGTGACCATGCCGTCGTGGGCCAGGTCAAAGGTGGAGAAGTGACAGGGACAGGGACCCAGGGTCCGGTGCTCCGGGCGGTACTCCTCAACCAGGCATCCCATGTGGGTACAAAGCTGGGAGTAGGCGACGATGTCCTCGTCGGGGCCCACCCCGGTGGCCACTGGTGTACCCAGCTTCACCAGGACGTTGCGCTGACCTTGAAGGGGATACTCAAAGGTGACCGGCCGATCGGTCTTGACCGCTCTCAGTGAGGCCACTCGCACTTTGGGGAAAAAGCTCACCACAGCGGCGGTGGGTCCAGCCCCCGCGGACCCGCCTCCTGCATCACCTCCCCCAACGTCGGTGATCTCCTCCTCTGTGGCCTCCCGGGTCAGGGGTATCACCACTCCCACCGCGGCCGCTGCCCCTCCGGCGGCCCCAATGAGGAGAAACTCTCTACGTGTCAGTCCTGCCATCTCCTTTTTCCTTTCGTGTTGAAGCGAATTCTGGTGACCGGGCGCCCTTTCAGATAGGGGCCAAGGACCCGAGCAGATAGGGGCCAAGGACCCTAGAGCAAGGGACGTTCTACCGATGATTAGTATGACCGCTGCCCACCAGGCTATTGGCTGTGACACCAGATACCGAGCACCAAGAAAACAAAGACCTCGGGCTCAGCGGGACTTACCTGCTGTTCATCGGCTTTCTCGCCGGGGCCTTCATCACCATCGCCCTCGCCATCGCGGTCCTGATCGTCACCTGACATCCTCAGTCGTAGATCCCCGCCAGGTAGGCCTTCCCCTCCACAACCACGCACAGGAACGCTCCCGCCGAGGTGACCAACTGGTACCGGTCGGCGTCCTCCTCTCCCCACCACCATCGTCCCACGAGCCTCCAAGGCCCGCTCCAGGTGAGCACCGGCTCCCAACGGGCACCCAACCGGACCCGGCAGGGCATCCCCCCGTCCCATTCCACCTCCAGGGGTCGGCGGTCTCGGGGCACCAGAGTGGGAGTGGGCGAGGGCGTGGCCCCGGGCCAGGGTGCCCTGGGATCGCGCGCCACCTCCCCGGGCGGCTCCCCCCACCTCGACCAGGCCACCCTCTCCTCCGGGAGCCGGCCTCCCTGGGGCCTGCCCTGGAGGACACCTTCGGGACCGAGCAGGGACTGGGCCCGGGCCAGGGCTCGCGCCACTTCGATGTCCGACGACTCGTCGCTCATCATCGAAAGCTGCCTCCCCTCCCCGGAGAGGTCGGAGGGGTCGATCTCCAGGGCAGCTATTCCCCCGGGCGCCGCCGAGTTCTCCACCCAAGCCCGGAGCTGCCACCACACCCGTTCCCCCAGGGCCTGCTCGGTGAAGGGATCGGCCGAACGCCACATGCGCTCCCGTCGGTCTCCCCGAACAGACTCAGCGGCGATGGTCACCGCGTGGGGTGCCACCCCCGCAGCCCGGAGCTTTCCGATCAGACGCTCGGCAAGGACACGACCCACGAAGGCTGCCTGCTCCAGGGTCTCCAGGTGGTCTTCGAATTCCATTCGCACCTTCAGATCTGCTGGAAGCGTCCGGGGATCGACAGGCCGGTCCTCCCCGCTAGCGAGACGGTGGGCCAGGATCCCGGGACCACCGAAACGGGAGGCCAGGGCCTCCCGGGGCAGACGGGCCAGCTCGCCGAGGGTGCTCAAACCCAGCCAGTGGAAGGTGTCGATCATCTCCTCGCCGCCCATGGCCTCCCGCAGGGTGGCCAGGTCGAGCCGGGAGAGGAACCCGAAGGTGTCCTCCACCACTTTGGGCTCCCCCACCCGGGCCGTGGCCGCCGCCCACCGGGCAGCGAAGGGGCCGTCGGCCACCCCCACCAGGGCCTCGCCTCCCCGACGCTGTCCCATCAGGCTGTCCAGCTCTTTGACCACCCTCTCCGCCAGGGCTCTCTCCCCGCCGTAGAAGCGAACCGCTCCGGCCACGGGGACATAGAGGAGACCCGGCGATACCACCTCCACCCGCGGCACCAGGTCCTCTACCAGCTCCACCACGATCTCGAAGCGTCGCGCCTCCTCGGCGACGTCCCTTACCAGCACCGTGGCAAAGGGAGCCAGGGCCTCGGCCTCACGACGGGGCATGCCCAGGGTGACCCCCGCCTCCAAAACCTCTTCGGTGGCGCCGGTGACCCGGTCGTCTACTACCAGTAGCGGCTCATCCGGCGGGGCGTCCAACCTGGTCAACGACCACATCGGAAACCACACGCAGAGCGTCCGTGCCCGCATCCTCCACCTCGATCAATCGGGGCATACCTGCCACACCCTTGCCCGACGCCTCCAGCATCAACCGCCGCCGTGCCAGCCTGCCGTGACCCTGGTCGGCGCCCTCCCAGGTGACCGCTACCGCCCGCAGCCTCAGGCGGGCTATCCCCGAGGGAAGGCCCCTGCCCATCGAACGCAGAACCAACGCTGAACTACGCGCTCGGGCCCGGGCGGCGAGACCACGCAGTTGGGACTCTCCCACGTAATCGGGAACCTCGGCATAGACCGCCCGCACCCCCTCCAGGAGAGCGCCGACGACCCGGGGCCAGAGGCGGAAGTCCTCACCGCGGACCACGATCAGCCGCTCGGCGATGACCCCCACCTCCCAGGCTGCTTGAGGCGAGATCCAGCCTCGAGTATCCACCACCACCACCGGGGCTATTCGGGAGTGGGGAGCCAGCAGCTTCAACCCCAGTCGGGTCAGACCCATCCCGGGAGGACCCACCAGCTCTACGATCCGGCCTGGCTCAAGGGTCAGGAGCCCCTCTTCCCGGGGAAGGGAAAGGGGCTTTACCGTACCGGCAGCGATGTCGATGGTGCCCAAGCTGACTCCGTCGTCGGGCACTCCATCTTACCGAACACTTGTTCGATAGCAAGTGCTACCTACGATCGGCTCCAAACCGTCGCAAGGAGCCCTCATGGATTTCACCACCCTCACCTACACCGTCGCCGACCGGGTTGCCACCATCACCCTGAACCGTCCCGAACGCCTCAACGCCATCAACGACGCCATGCCGGCTGAGATCCGGGCCGCGGTGGAGGTCGCTGAGGCCGACGACGATGTCCACGTCATCGTGGTCACCGGAGCAGGGAGGGCCTTCTGTGCCGGCTACGACCTGAAGGAATACGCCGAAGCGGCGGAAAACCCCTACAGCCAGCCGATGCCGTGGGACCCGATGCTCGACTTCGACCTCATGTACCGCAACACCCAGGACTTCATGGCCCTGTGGCGCTCCGCCAAACCCACCGTCGCCAAGATACGGGGGTTCGCGGTGGCGGGAGGGTCCGACATCGCCCTCTGCTGCGATCTTGTGGTCATGGCCGAGGACGCCAGGATCGGCTATCCCCCGGCCCGGGTGTGGGGATGTCCCACCACCGCCATGTGGGTCTACCGGTTGGGGACCGAAAGGGCCAAGCGGATGCTCCTCACCGGTGACCTCATCGACGGCCGGGAGGCCAAGGAGATGGGGTTGGTGCTCGACGCCGTGCCCGAACCAGACCTGGACCGTCGCGTGCAGGAGCTGGCCGACCGGATCAAAGGTGTTCCCCGGAACCAGCTCCGCATGCAGAAGCTGATGGTCAACCAGGCCTTCGAGAACATGGGACTGGCCACCACCCAGATCATGGCCACGGTCTTCGACGGGATGGCCCGACACAGCCCCGAGGGCATCTGGTTCAAGCAGCGAGCCGAAGAGGTCGGGTTCCACCAGGCCGTCGCCGAACGTGACTCCGGAGACCCCATCGCCCCCAACATCTCCCGCCGCGGCTTTCCAGGGGGAGACCCTACGGCTAGGTAGGCTTTTGGAATAGGCGTGGGAGAATCGGCGCGGTGAGCGAACTCAAGAGAATCCTGGTAGCGGACGACTCCGAGACCGTCACTACTTTGCTTCGCGTCGCCCTGGAGCAGAGTGGATTTGCCGTTGCCACAGCTCGCGACGGCAAGGAGACCTACGAACTGGGCCGCTCCGAGGAGTTCGACCTGGTGATTCTCGACCAGCTCATGCCCGGGCTGCTCGGCTTGGAGATCATCGACAAGTGGCGGGAGGAAGGCATCGACACCAAGGTGATCATGCTCTCGGGTGTCGACGACGAGAAGACCGTAGTGGACAGCCTCGACAAGGGCGCCGTCGACTACGTGCGAAAGCCCTTCCAGCTTCCCGAGATCCTCGCCCGCGTGAGGCACCGCCTCCGCGACTGATGCGCCCGTTTTCCTCAATGGCCCGCCCCCGAAGGCCGATATTGCCCCAGGTATCCAATGTCAGGAATCGACCTGATCCAACTCGCTGTTCTCGTGATCTTCGCTGTCAACGCGTTGCTGCTGTTGACGCTGATCGTGACGAAGGAAATCCATCGCCGCCGGATGGAGGCCTTCGCCCGCCGCCGCGCCTATTACATCACGATGATCGGAGGGCTTCTCGCCGACCCTGACCACGCCCAGCCCATCGACTCGAAAACCGCCCAGGACCCCGCATTCCTCGATGCTCTGATCGACGTCCGTAACACCCTCACCGGCGAGGATGTGGCCACCCTGGCGGGCGTAATCGATGGAAGCGGTCTCACCGAACACCAGGCAGCACTGCTGCGACGTCGCTTCCCCCGGGGGCGACGGCTCCAGGCGGCCATGGCCCTCGCCGAGATCGGCGATGAATCCTCGGCGCAGATCCTCACCCAACACCTCGACGACCCCGACGACCAGGTGCGTATTCAATGCGCCCGAGGGTTGGGGAGGATGGGCTGGACTCCGGCCATCGATGCCATCGTGTCTCACCTCAGCATCGAGACCCCCTGGGTGCGCTCCCGCCTCGCCGACACTCTCGTCAGCTTCGGAAGCAAGGCGACATGGCCGCTGGTGGCCTATATAAAGGTCAACCACCAGTTCGAGACGACCGGTCCCGCGGCAGCGATCCGCGCCCTGGCCAGGATCGGCGACGACACCGCGGTGCGGCCCCTCATATACGTCCTGGAGCAGGCCGACGACCCGGAGATTCAGATCGCCGCGATCGAAACCCTGGGCACATTGCGGGGGCCCCTCGCGGTACCGATCCTCCACGCGCTGTCGAGGTCGCTCGACTGGAGGCTCAGGGCCAAGGCCGCCACCGCCCTTGGCGAGATCGGCATGCCGGCGTCGCTACCGGTCCTGGTCAAGGGTCTACGTGACCCCAGTTGGTGGGTCCGTCGCAACTCGGCCAAGGCCCTGGCTCACATTCCCGGCGGCATCGACGATCTCTACAGGGCCCTGGGCGACCGCGACCGCTTCGCCAGAGACGCAGCTGCCGAGGCGCTCGCCGATGCGGGAGAACTGGCTGCTGCTCACCAAAGGCTCGAGGAAGGGATAGCCACCGAGAGGGATCAGGTTCTGGTGGG